>JBDSIN010000083.1:0-45135 GCA_039917955.1 Candidatus Limnocylindria bacterium | reverse complement strand
GCAGCCAGCTTGGCGCGTGGGTTTCAAAACAATCGTCAGTAGTTGAAAATCGCGAAACGTTGGAGAAAAAGTTTCAGGAACTGGAGAAAGAATATTCCGGCCAACAAATTCCACTGCCGCCGAACCGGAGGCTGCCGCCGAGCCCGCCGCTGAGCCCGCCGAACCGGAGGCTGCCGCTGCAGTCGAGGCCCAGGCGAAAGAGGCGAAGCCCTCGAAGAAGGTCAAGTCGTAGTCGGCAGACCGTTCCACCCACGCGAAGGCGGGCCTGGCGGTCCGCCTTCTTGTTTCTCAGGGCGAACGTTGAAGCCCAGCACCGCCGCCAGGTGAGCGTTCGGCGGTCGTAGCCCGTAGTACCTATTGAAGGCACCGCCCAACAGTGGTGCCGTACACTCTCACGAAGTCCGGAGGCTCACTTTCGGCCAACGGGCGATCCAGGCAGGTACCGCGACCCATGGACCGATTCGACAAGTTCACCGACCGGGCACGTAAGGTCCTTACGCTTGCCCAGGATGAGGCGCAGCGCTTCAACCACAACTACATCGGTACCGAGCACCTGTTGCTCGGACTGGTGCGCGAGGGTGAGGGCGTGGCGGCGCGCGTGTTGGAGAACATGAACGTCGAGCTGTCGAAGGTTCGCACCGCCGTCGAGTTCATCATCGGTCGTGGCGACCGCCCGGTCGTGGGTGAGGTCGGCCTCACGCCACGCGCCAAGCGCGTCATCGAGCTCGCCATCGACGAGGCCCGGCGCCTGGGGCACAACTACATTGGTACCGAGCACCTGCTTCTCGGCCTGGTGCGCGAGGGCGAGGGGATCGCCGCCGGCGTGCTCGAGAGCCTGGGCGTCAACCTCGACAAGGTGCGCCACCAGGTGATCCATGTCCTTTCGCAGGGCACAGCCGCATCGCCGACGCCCGAGACCAAGCGTCCATCGAAGACGCCCACGCTCGATCAGCTCGGCATCAACCTGACCGAAGCGGCCCGGGCGGGGAAGCTCGACCCGGTGATCGGGCGGGAGAAGGAGATCGAGCGCGTCATCCAGATCCTCAGCCGCCGGACCAAGAACAATCCCGCGCTGATCGGTGAGCCGGGAGTGGGCAAGACGGCCATCGCCGAGGGTCTCGCGCAGCGTATCGTCTCCGGCGACGTCCCCGAGACGCTGGCAGGCAAGCGCGTGCTCACGTTGGACATCGGATCGCTGGTGGCCGGAACGAAGTACCGCGGCGAGTTCGAGGAGCGGCTCAAGAAGATCATCGAGGAGCTGCGCAGCAGCAACGACAGCGTGCTTTTCATCGATGAGCTGCATACGCTGGTCGGCGCCGGCGCCGCAGAGGGCGCTATCGACGCCGCCAATATCCTCAAGCCGCCACTCTCACGGGGCGAGCTTCAGTGCATCGGCGCGACGACCCTCGACGAGTACCGCAAGTACATCGAGAAGGACGCTGCCCTCGAGCGGCGCTTCCAGCCGGTGATGGTCGAGGAGCCGACGGTCGACGACGCGATCGACATCCTCTTCGGCATCCGGTCGCGGTACGAGGACCACCACAAGGTCAAGATCAGCGACGAGGCCGTGCGCGCGGCCGTGAACCTGTCGGTGCGCTACGTCGCCGATCGAGCCCTGCCCGACAAGGCGATCGACTCATCGACGAGGCAGGCTCCCGGGTTCGGCTGCGCAATGCATCGGCACCGCCGAGCATCAAGGAGGCGCAGCGCGAGCTCGAGGGCGTCACCGTCCGGAAGGACGAGGCGATCGCGTCCCAGGACTACGAGGCGGCGGCGCGCTTGCGGGACGAGGAGACGCAGGGCAAGGAGCGGATCGAGCAGATGCGCGCCGCCTGGCTGGAAGAGGCCGCCAAGGAAGTTCCCGTGGTCACCGAGGAAGAGATCGCCCAGGTCGTCAGCATGTGGACCGGGATCCCGGTGATCCGCATCAGCGCCGAAGAGTCGGAGCGACTGCTCAACATGGAAGAGGCGCTGCACAAGCGGGTGATCGGCCAGCAGGAGGCGATCGACATCATCTCCAAGGCGGTTCGCCGTGCGCGTGCCGGCCTGAAGGATCCAAAGCGACCGATCGGCTCATTCATCTTCATGGGACCCACCGGAGTCGGCAAGACCGAGCTCGCCAAGGCGCTCGCCGAGTTCATGTTCGGCAGCGAGGATGCCCTGGTGAAGGTCGACATGAGCGAGTTCATGGAGCGCCACAACGTGTCGCGGTTGGTTGGCGCCCCGCCCGGATACGTTGGCTACGACGAGGGCGGGCAGCTCACCGAGGCGGTACGACGAAAGAGCTACAGCGTGATCCTGCTCGATGAGATCGAGAAGGCGCACCCCGAGGTGTTCAACATCCTTCTCCAGATCCTCGAAGACGGCCACCTGACCGATGCCAAGGGCCGCCGGGTCGACTTCCGCAACACGATCATCATCATGACCAGCAACGTCGGCGCCCAGCAGATTCAGAAGGACACCTCGATGGGCTTCCGGGTCGGCGGTGCCGCGGATGCCAAGGCGATCGCCGACTACGACCGGATGAAGGAGAAGGTCCTGGTCGAGCTCAAGAACACGTTCCGGCCCGAGTTCCTGAACCGGATCGACGCCACAGTGGTCTTCCGCCAGCTGACGCGCGAAGAGATTCGGGAGATCGTCGACCTGCTGCTCATGCGGGTCATCGCGCAGCTCGCCGGGCAGCAGATGGAGCTGGTGGTGACCGATGCCGCCAAGGACGCGATCATCGCCAAGGGATACGACCAGACCTTTGGCGCGCGACCGCTCCGTCGAGAGATCCAGCACCAGATCGAGGATCCCCTTGCCGAGCGGATGCTGATGGCCTCCTTCGAAGCGGGCGACACGATCGTGGTCGACGCCGCGCCGGACGGGCTGGTCATCGACCGCAAGGCCGCCAAGAAGGAGCCGGTCAAGGCGCGCTGAGTGTCCCGTAACGCGGCAGTACGTCGCCGCGTGGCAAGATGGCCCGACCCGTGCCAGCCATCCGCTCCGTCTACGTCTGCCAGCAGTGTGGCACCTCCTCGCCGAAGTGGGCTGGGCAGTGCCCGTCCTGCGAGGCGTGGAACACGCTGGTTGAGACGGTGGTTGCCCGAGCCCCTGTCGGCAAGACCGCGGAACGCGCTCGCGGGCGTGCTTCGTCGGCCGCTGCGGCGTCTATCTCGCCCATCGGCGAGGTGTCGAGCGCCGAGGCGGGGCGCCTGCCGAGCGGCATCGGTGAGGTGGATCGCGTTCTCGGCGGCGGCCTCGTCCCCGGATCGATCGTCCTGTTCGGCGGTGACCCGGGGATCGGCAAGAGCACGCTCCTGCTGCAGCTGGCCGGCCGGATCGCGGCGGCGGGGCACGCCGCGCTGTACATCACCGGAGAGGAATCGACGGCGCAGGTGCGCGGCCGCGCCGAACGCGTTGGCGCCGTCGTCGAGGGACTGGGGCTGGTTGCCACGACCGATCTCGACACCGCCATCGGCGCCATCGAATCGAGTGCCCCGGCGCTGGCGGTGGTGGACAGCGTCCAGACCCTCACCAGCGCGGAGCTGACTGGTCCGGCGGGTAGCGTGGGACAGGTGCGCGAGGTCGCTTCGCGGCTCGCCGAAGTGGCAAAGGCCGGCCAATCGTGCGTGGCGCTGGTCGGCCACGTCACCAAGGAGGGGACCGTTGCAGGCCCGCGAACGCTCGAGCACCTTGTCGACGCGGTGATCTACCTCGAGGGCGAGCGGCTCGGGTCCACGCGCCTGCTGAGCGCCGCCAAGAACCGCTACGGCTCGACCGAAGAGGTGGGCGTGCTCGAGATGCGCACCGGCGGACTCGTCGAGGTTGCCGATGCCAGCCGATTCTTCCTGGAGTCAGAGCAGCCCCCCGTGGCGGGCAGCGCCATCACCATCGCCATCGAGGGATCGCGACCGCTCGCCGTGGAGATCCAGGCACTCGTCGCGCCCTCGGGGATCGGATCGCCTCGCCGCGCCACGACGGGGATCGACGTCAACCGAGTCCTGATGTTGATCGCCGTGCTGGCACGCCACGCGGGACTGAATCTGACCGGACATGACGTGTACGTGAACGTCGCCGGCGGCCTGCGGATCGAGGAGCCGGCGGCCGATCTCGCCGTCGCGACGGCGCTCGCCTCGTCGCTCCGCGAGCGTCCGGTCCGGGCCGGAACGGTGCTCGCCGGCGAGCTATCGCTGTCGGGGCGGGTGCGCGCCGCGTCGCGCGCCGATCGGCGCATGGCTGAGGCCCTGCGTCTCGGCTTCGAGCGGCTGGTTACGGGGCCGCATCGCGCATCGGGCGCCGCCCCGCCCAGCCGCGACGGCGACGGGACCATCCTCGAGGCGATCGACCTGCGCGAGGCGCTCCAGCTGGCGCTCGTCGACCCGTCGACCACCTAGTCCGGTCGTTGCCGCACGGGTGACCCCGTGCTAAGGTGACCGCCCGCCGATCGGCGGGCGTGGGCGACGTTCATCCTTCTTCATCGATTCATCCGGCCCGCGGCATTGTTTCATCACGGAATCATCGGTCCATGACCAAGATCATTCAGCTCGTCGGGTCCCTGCTGGGGACGATCTTCGGCTTCGGCCTGGGCCTCCTGATCCTCGAGCGCGCAGGCGGCGGCATCAGCCAGGCCAACAAGCCCGCTTTCCTGGTAGCCATGGTGGTGGCGTCGCTGCTGTTCGGATACCTCGCCATCCCGTACGTCACGGTCCGACCTGCCCGATGGGCGGTCGACCGGCTGGCGCAAGCGGGCGCCGGCGACTTCGCGCTCGGCGTGGGATCGATCGTGATTGGTCTGCTGATGGGGGTGCTGGCGGGCATCCCGCTCTCCTCGATCGGCGGCACTGCCGGTGCCATCCTGCCGCCCGCGGTGGCGGTGACCCTGGCCCTGAGCATGCTCGGTGCGACGATCTACAAGCGCGACGTGCTGGTCCCGGCGATGGAGGGAATCCTGCCCGGTCGCCGACGCCGGGGCGGACCACAGCTGGTCGTGGTGGACACCAGCTCGGTGATCGACGGTCGGATCGTGGACGTCGGCCGCACCGGCTTCATCCTCGGAACCCTGGTGGTGCCGCGCTTCGTGCTCGACGAGCTGCAGCGCATCGCCGACTCGCCCGACGCGATGCGCCGCAACCGGGGACGAAGGGGGCTGGAGATGCTTGCCGCGCTGCAGAAGGACTCGCTCTCGCCGGTCGAGGTGAGCGAGGAGACCTACCCGGAGATCGGCGAGGTTGACGCCAAACTGGTCGCCTTTGCCCGCGATCACCACGCTGCGATCCTGACCAACGACTTCAACCTCAATCGCGTGGCCGAGATCCAGGGGATCCGGGTGCTCAACCTCAACGAGCTGGCCAACGCGATCAAGGCGGTCGTCCACCCCGGAGAGGAGATGACGGTCAAGATCATCCAGGAGGGGAAGGAGCCAGGGCAGGGGGTCGGCTACCTGGACGACGGGACGATGATCGTGGTGGAAGGCGGGAGCAGCTTCCTGGAGCGCGAGGTGGGGATCACCGTGACCCGGGTGCTGCAGACCGTCGCTGGGCGGATGATCTTCGCCCAGCCTCGCGACACGTAGATGATCGAGCCCCGACCGGTAGCGGCCGTGCTGGTGGCTGCCGGCGCCGGCCGGCGAATGGGTGTCGACAAGCTGTGGATCGAGATGTTCGGCCGCCCCGCCTGGCGGTGGAGCCTCGACGCGCTGTTGGCGGTGCCCGGCATGCGGCGCGTCGCGGTCGTCATCCCGGCCGACGCCGAGGATCGCTTCGCCGCGGCTCTGCCGGCTGAGGCTGCAGACCGATGCCTGCTCGTGACCGGCGGCGCCGAGCGGGTCGACTCGGTGACCGCCGGAATCACCGCGCTCACCGCTGCAGGCCTGCCCGACGACATGCCGCTGCTCGTCCACGATGCCGCGCGCCCTGGCGCCTCGAGCGAGCTCATGCTGCGGGTCGTCGACGCAGTGGAGCTGGGGCATGCCGTCATTCCGGTGGTGCCGCTGCATGATTCGATCAAGCGCGTGGACAACACCGGTCGCGTGATTGCCCCGATCGACCGCGAGTCGCTGGCGGCCGCGCAGACCCCACAGGCCGCGACGCTCGGTGAGCTGCGCGCCGCCCTCGAGGAGTCTCGAGCCTGGGGGCGGGCCGCGACCGACGAGGCGTCGGCCCTTGCCTCGGGTGGGATCACCGTGCACACCGTCCCCGGAGAGGCGGGCAACCTGAAGCTGACCGAGCCCGGCGACGAACTGCGCCTCGCCGCCGTGCTAGCCGCGTCGGGGTCGCCGCTGGCTGTCCCGGCGGTGGCGTCCGGCCAGCGCGCAGGCATCGGCTTCGATGCCCACCGCCGAGAGTCGGGGAGAACACTGATGCTCGGCGGATTGGAGTTCCCCGGAGAGGCCGGTCTCGCCGGCCACTCCGATGGGGACGCCGCTCTACATGCGGTGATCGACGCGCTGCTCGGGGCAGCCGGGGCGGGAGATATCGGCAGCCTCTACCCGCCCGACGATGACCGATGGCGCAATGCGGACTCTGGGGCGTTGCTCGAAGACGCAGTGGAGCGCCTGGCCGCCGACGGCTGGGAACCGATCTCGGTTGATCTGGTGATCGTGGCTCCCCACCCGGCGGTGGCTCCGCGCCGGGACGAGATGATCAACTGCATCGCTGGCCTGTGTGGCCTCGCCTCCGACGACGTCGCCGTCAAGGGAACCACGTCCGACGGACTTGGCTTTGCCGGCAGCGAGGGGATTGCTGCGTACGCGATCGCCGTCGTCTCCCCGAAGGCGCCCGCCGAGTGACGGAGTGGATCGGCGGGCGTCGTCCGGTGGTCGAGGCGCTCGCAGCAGGACGACCGGCGCGTCGTCTGCTCGTCGCCCGCGCCTCGCGCCCCGGTCCCGAGCTGAAGGCGCTGTTGGCCGCTGCACGCCGCGCATCGGTGCCGGTCGAGACAGTGGACCCCGACCGCGTGCGTCAATTGGCCGGCTTTGACGGCCATCAGGGTGTCCTGCTCGAGGTCGAGGAGCGCCGCTGGTCGGACCTCCCCGAGATGCTCGGGCGCGCCGTCGCACGCGGACACCAGCCGCTCATCCTGATCCTCGAGCATCTCCAGGACCCCACCAACTTCGGCACGCTCTTGCGATCGGCCGAAGCGGCCGGCGTGGATGGCGTGATCTTTCCCGAGCGCGGAGCCGCGCCGCTCTCCGCGGCGGCAGTGAAGTCGTCCGCGGGCGCCTCGGAGCACCTGCTCCTGGCCCGCGTCGAGGCGCTCGGTGAAACCGTTCGCGAGCTCCACGACCGTGGCGTGCGGCTGGTTGCCGGAGACCAGGATGCGCCGACAAATGCCTGGGAGGCCGACCTGCGTGGCCCGCTGGCCATCGTCATCGGCAGCGAAGGGAGCGGCGTCTCGGGCCCGATGCGCCGGCGCTGCGATCTGCTGGTGCGCTTCCCGATGGCCGGCCAGGTCGGCAGCCTCAACGCCGCGACGGCCGGCGCCCTGCTGCTGTTCGAAGTGGTGCGTCAGCGATCCGCCGCGACGCCGGTCTAGAATCGGCCCGAGGCCGACGTAGCTCAACGGCAGAGCAGCGGTTTTGTAAACCGCAGGTTCTCGGTTCGAATCCGAGCGTCGGCTCCACATAGAGAACGCCTCGGCTGAGAGGAGCACAACCGATGACGCCTGAACCATTCCAGTTCCGCGACTTCGCGGAACGCTACACCGCGGCCTGGTGCAGCATGGATCCGGCCCGGGTCGCGGCCCATTACGCGCCAGGCGGCTCCCTCACCATCAACGACGGCATCCCGGCCGTGGGGCGTGGCGCCATCACCCAGGCGGCGCAGGGCTTCTACGTCGCCCTTCCGGACATGCAGGTCTTCTTCGATGACCTTGTCGTGGAGGGGGAGCGCGTCGAGTACCACTGGACCTTCACCGGCACCAACACCGGGCCGGGCGGTACCGGGAACGCCGTGCGGGTGAGCGGCTTCGAGGAGTGGACGATCGACGACGACGGGCTCATCGCCGCATCGGTGGGCCGCTACGATGCGGCCGAGTACGCCCGCCAGCTCGAGCACGGGATCTAGTCACACAGCCGGGCGCGGCAGCGACCCGCCTTGAGCGGTCGCGAGCCGGGTTGCTATACTCCCGTCCGGTCGACAGCGCACCCCCTGTCGATCGGGATCCGTGGGTAGGTTGAGCAGGTGGTGAGCTCCGCTGACTGTAGATCAGCCGTCTTCGACTGTGGGGGTTCGATTCCCTCCCTGCCCACCATCACCACTCGTTCGGTCACGCACGCATCGGTCTCGCTCGGCCAAATCCAATACATAGATTTACCGATAAAGACCGATGGTTGCGGATGCTCCATCGGCTCCCGCAGAATCCGGCGCACGCCCACGTAGCTCAGCAGGCAGAGCACTTCCTTGGTAAGGAAGAGGTCTCCGGTTCGAACCCGGACGTGGGCTCCACATCCAGCGTGCGCAGGAGGCCCGGACGGCGATGAGCTTCAACGTGGTGCTACCACTCCTCTCATCACTCCTCTCCTTCGTCTTCGCCGCCATGGTCGCCGACCAGTGGCTGCGGCGGAGGCAGCCGTTTCAGCTGGTGTGGGCGATCGGTCTGCTCTGGTACGGGATCAGCGCCGGCACCGAGTTCGTCGGCAGCGCCTGGGGCTGGAACGAGCCGCTCTACCGGGTCTGGTATCTCATCGGCGCCTTCGGGGTTGCGGCGTACCTGGGCCTGGGCACGGTCTATCTGCTCAACCGCACCCGTTTCGGCTATTTCGTGGCCTTCTCCCTGTTTGCCGGAGGGCTCTTCAGCATCCTGGCGGCTGCCGCGCGCGCAAAGGAAGGAGTGCCGGCCTCGGGGGCGGCGGTGGCGGAGGTGGTGGCCTACTCTGCGGTCGGCGCGCTCGTCCTGGCGCTGCTCACCCGCTTCGACCGCCGCTGGGTGGCGCATGCAACCGCGGCCATCCTGCTCATCGCCTCCGCGATCGTCACCGTCCTGGTGATCACCGTACCCGTGGCGGCACCTGGCTACGCACTCGATCCTGCGACCGGGGTCCCGATCGGCACCGCCTTCCCGAGCGATCTGCGCATCCTCACGCCGCCGTTCAACATCACCGGCGCCTTCGCGCTGGTCTTCGGTGCCGTCTACTCCGCCTACATCTTCATGCCGAAGCGCCGCTTGCTGCGGATCGAGGGTGGACCGCCGCTGATTGGGGCGGTCGGGCGCGCGGCGGCCGTGACGGTCAACTTCGTCGCCAGCATCCCGGGTGCCGTTCGAGCCTACCGCGCCGGGACGCTCAACTCGCGTGTGCCGGCGACGCTGCTCATCGCGCTCGGCGGCTTCATCCCGGGCTGGACGAGTGGCCTGAATCGTTTCGGCGTGACCTGGTCCTTCTTCCTCGGTGAGTTCCTGGGCGTCCTGCTCATCTTCGTTGGCTTCCTGGTGAGCATCGAGGTCTTCAGCGATATCCGTCTGCCGTTCACCCGGATCGTGCTGGCGCACCGCAACCCGGCCGGCGAGGTCGTTGACAGCACGACCGGCTGAGCCCTAGAATCCGCGTATCTCCCCCGGTCTCCCGACCTTATTCAGCATGGGCGGCGCCGGGTGGTTCGGACAGGGAAACGAACTGTGGCCAAGGCCGAAAATCGCCCGGTAATCGCGTTGGCGTGCACTACCTGCAAGGAGCGCACGTACAGCACCCGGAAGAACAAGAAGAACGACCCCGGGCGACTGGAGCTCAACAAGTTCTGCCCACGCTGCCGGCAGCACACCCTGCATCGGGAGACGAAGTAGGCAGAGCGTCGGAGGGGTGTAGCTCAACTGGTAGAGCACTGGTCTCCAAAACCAGCGGTTGCAGGTTCGAGTCCTGTCGCCCCTGCCAGCACCGTCAGTCAATCCAATGTAGGAGCAAGCGAAAAGCACTGTGTTCCGTCGCCTCCGCCAGTACCTCCTCGAGGCCTGGTCAGAGCTCAAGAAGGTCGCCTGGCCCACCCGTGAGACGGTGGTCAAGTTGACGCTGATCGTCATCGCCGTCTCGATCGCGGTGGGGATCTATATCGCGGTGCTTGACGCGGTCCTGCACTTTGGGGTGGAGCAGATTCTGTGATGAAAGACGAGCAGGTACGCGACAACGAGGCCCGCCAGGCCGCGCGGCTGTCGCGCGAGGCGCCGCAGCCCGACGACCCGTATGCCGCCGAGCGCACCACCAAGCAGTGGTACGTGATCCACACCTACTCCGGATACGAGAACAAGGTCAAGGCCAACCTCGAGCATCGGATCGAATCGATGGGTGTCGAGGATCAGATCTTCCAGGTCCTCGTCCCGATGGAGGAGGAGATCGAGATCAAGAACGGCCAGCGGCAGACCGTCAACAAGAAGGTCTTCCCCGGCTACGTCCTGGTCGAGATGGTGATGACCGATGAATCCTGGTACGTCGTGCGCAATACGCCTGGCGTGACCAGCTTCGTCGGATCGGGCAATCGCCCGACCCCGCTCATGGAGGGCGAGGTCAAGAAGATCCTCAAGCAGATGGGGGTCGAGGCACCGAAGTTCAAGCTCCAGTTCAGCAAGGGACAGAGCGTCCGCGTCAAGGACGGTCCGTTTGCCGAGTTCATCGGTACGGTGGACGAGGTGAACCCGGAGCGCAACAAGGTGAAGGTGCTGGTCAGCATCTTCGGCCGGGAGACCCCGGTCGAGCTCGACTTCCTGCAGATCGACAAGCTCTAGGAACCATGGCGGCCACGACGGCCGCCGCAAGCGAGAGGGAGGGGCGCAACCCGCCCCGATCGAACCTCGGAGGAACGAATGGCAAAGAAGATCCGCACCATCCTCAAGGTGCAGGCGCCCGCCGGGAAGGCGACCGCCGCCCCGCCGATCGGCCCCGCGCTGGGTCAGCACGGCATCAACATCATGGAGTTCATCAAAGCCTTCAACGAGCGCACCGCCAGCCAGACCGGCTACGTGGTGCCGGCCGAGATCACCGTCTTCGAGGATCGCTCGTTCACCTTTGTGACCAAGGCGCCGCTGGCCGCCGCGCTCCTGAAGCGCGCCGCCGGGGTGGAGAGCGGCTCGGCGGAGCCGAACCGCACCAAGGTCGGCAAGGTGAGCCAGAAGCAGCTCCGTGAGATCGCCGAGGCGAAGATGGCCGATCTCAACGCCAACGACGTCGAGCACGCCATGCGGATCGTGGCTGGCACGGCCCGCAGCATGGGCATCGAGGTGGCCGACTGATGGCGCGCCATGGCCGCAAGTACCTCGAGGCAGCGAAGCTGATCGAGGCGGAACGTCGCTACACCGTGGAAGAGGCATGTGAGCTGCTGCCGCGGGTCTCGACCGTCAAATTCGACGCGACAGTCGAGGCGCACCTGCGTCTCGGTATCGATCCCCGTCACGCCGACCAGCTGGTGCGCGGGACAGTGGTCCTGCCGCACGGAACCGGCCGCACGACCCGGGTGATCGTCTTCGCCCAGGGTGAGAAGGCCCAGGAGGCTCTCCGCGCCGGTGCCGACGAGGTCGGTGGCGAGGACCTGGTCAAGAAGATCGACGCGGGCTGGTTCGAATTCGATGTGGCGATCGCCACCCCCGACATGATGGGCATGGTCGGTCGGCTCGGGAAGAAGCTCGGACCGCGCGGTCTGATGCCGAACCCAAAGTCGGGGACGGTCACCTTTGATATCGAGCGCGCGGCGGGGGAGATCAAGTCGGGCCGGATCGAGTTCAAGGTCGACCGGGCCGGCATCGTGCATGCGCCGGTGGGGAAGATCAGCTTCAGCCGGGAGCAGCTCGGCGCCAACGTGATCGCGCTGGTGGACGCCGTTCAACGGGCGAAGCCATCGGGTGCCAAGGGCACCTATATGCGCACTCTGACCCTTGCACCGAGCATGGGACCCGGCGTGCGGATCGACATCCCGTCGGCGCTGGCCGCCGCCACCGCGTAGTGAGGTAAGAGACCGAATCAGCTCATCGGGATAACCGAAGAGTCGCCACAGACAGCGATGTGACCCGGGTGCAAGCCCCGGGCAGAATTGCCGGCCGAAGCCGGCGGCACGCCGAGGCAGTGAGATCGACCGGAGACGGTCCTCGTGCCGAGTGCGTGTGCGAGGACCGTTTTCATTGTCACGGAGGTACGAGAAGAGGACGCAATGCCAACCGATGCAAAGCGCCAGGCCGTCACCGAGCTCGCGGAAATGCTCCGCAACAGCTCTGCGCTGGCCGTGGCCGATTACCGGGGCCTGAAGGTCTCCGACATGCAGTCGGTGCGAAGGACCCTGCGCGCCAGCGGTGTGGAACTGCATGTCGCCAAGAACCGCCTTTTGAAGATCGCCGCGGACGAAGCAGGCCGTGGCGAGCTCAAGCCGATGCTGAGCGGGCCGACTGCGCTGGCTGCCATCAACGGCGACGAGGTCGCCCTGGCGAAGGCGTTGCAGGAGGCCTTCCGCCCGTACAGCAAGGTGGTCACCCTGCGCGGTGGCCTGCTGGGGAACCTGGCGGTGGACGCCGCCGCTCTCCAGCGACTGGCAACTCTGCCGAGCCGCGAGGTGCTGCTCGGCAAGCTGGCCGGCGGCATGGTCGCCCCGATCGCGGGGATGGCGGGCGTCCTGGCGGCCAACCTGAGAAACCTCGTCGGCGTGCTGACCGCAGTAGCCGACAAGAAGCGAGCAAGCGAGGGCGGCTCCGCCGCCTGACGAAGAACAAGGAGCGTACTGACTCATGGCCAAGACACTGACCAAGGATGAGATTCTCGAGGCGATCGACAACATGACCGTCCTCGACCTTTCCGATCTGGTGAAGGCGTTCGAGGAGCGCTACGGCGTCACCGCGGCCGCCCCGATGGCGGTTGCCGCTGCCCCAGCAGCCGGAGGCGATGCAGGCGCCGCCGCCGCGGTCGAGGAGCAGACCGAATTCGACGCGGTGCTGACCGAGGTCGGCCCGAACAAGATCCTCGTGATCAAGGCGGTCCGCGAGCTGACCGGCCTGGGCCTGAAGGAGGCGAAGGACCTCGTCGACGCCGCCCCCAAGGCGGTGAAGGAGGGGGTCACCAAGGAAGAGGCCGAGGCCGTGAAGGCCAAGATGGCCGAGGCCGGCGCAGCGGTCGACGTCCGCTAGTCGACCTCCTGCGAATTCGAAGGGCCGGACCCGGCAGCGGGCCGGCCCTTCGGTTTGTCCGACCCGCTAACTCGACTCGGAGAGGGTGAACCGGTAGACGAGGGCCGCGACCGCGGCGCCGACCGCGGGGCCGATCCACCACACCCACCAGCTGTCGAACGCGCCGGCGGCCAAAGCCGGACCGAACCAGCGGGCCGGGTTCATGGCCGCGCCGGTCAGCGGGCCGCCGATCAGGATATCGGCGGTCACTGCCAGCCCGATCGCCAGCCCGCCGATCTTCGGTGCCCGCGGATCGACCGCTGTGCCGATCACGACCAGGACCAGCAGGGCGGTGAGCACAGCCTCGATCGCGATGCCGGAGATCTCCGACACCCCCGCGCCAAGTGCCGGCGTGCCGATGGAGGATGCCTGCCAGGCGTCCGCGAACGCGGCCTTCAACGCGAATCCCGCCGCTGCGGCGCCGACGAGCTGGGCCGCAACGTAACCGAGGGCGCGTGGAACCGTGATCTTGCCCATGATCCACACGGCCAGGGTCACCGCCGGATTGAAGTGCGCGCCGGAGACGGCTCCCAGCGCCGACGCGAGCACAGCAAGCGCCAGGCCGTGGGCCAGCGCCACTTCGAGCAGGCCGACTCCGGAACCACCGGTTGCCACCAGGTAGTCGCCCAGCACGATCGAGCCGGCTCCGACGAAGAAGAAGAGAAACGTGCCGATCGCCTCGGCGATCAGCGCTGACCGGCTGCTGGGCATGGTGCGAGCCTCCTGCGGTTGAGCGGACGGGAGCATTCTGGCGCGTCGAAGGATGCGGCCGCCTGCCGTTGTCCACATGTCCCGGCCACAATCCTCAACGCGTTCAGGGCCATGCCCGACCGGTTTGACGAGGACCTGCTTTCTGATATACTCCTCGTTCGCGTGTCCGCGCCCCACCATGCCCTCTTCGAGGAGTCCTGAATGGCCTTGGCCGAGTCAGCCAGCCGATTTGAGCTGGCCCCGCGCCGTGAGAATTTCTCCCACATTCCGGAGGTCCTTCCCCTCCCGAATCTCATCCAGACCCAGACCGAATCCTTCAATTGGTTCGTCCAGACCGGCCTTCGCGAACTGCTGGACGAGATCACGCCGATCACCGACTTCACCGGCAAGAACCTCGAGCTGCACTTCCGCGACTATACCTTCGAGGAGCCGAAGTTCAGCGAAGAGGAGTGTCGCACCCGCGACCTCACCTACTCCAGGCCGCTGAAGGTCGAAGTCGACCTGATCGTCAAAGAGACCGATGAGGTCAAGCACCAGACCGTCTTCATGGGCGACTTCCCGTGGATGACGGAGCAGGGCACCTTCATCATCAATGGTGCGGAGCGCGTCGTCGTTTCGCAGCTGGTCCGCTCGCCCGGTGTCTACTACACCGGGTCTGAGGACCCTGCGACCGGTCGCATCCTGTTCGCCGCCAAGGTGATCCCGAATCGCGGCGCATGGCTCGAGTTCGAGACGAGCAACAAGGACCTGCTCAGCGTCAAGGTCGATCGCAAGCGCAAGATCCCGGTCACGACCCTGCTGCGTGCCGTCGGCATCGAGGAGAGCGCCGAGATGCTGCGCCTGTTCGGGCCGGCCGACGATCACCCCGAGCACCCCTACGTCGCACAGACGCTCGAGAAGGACACGGCCGCGACCCAGGACGAGGCGCTCGTCGAGGTCTACAAGAAGCTGCGTCCCGGCGACCCGCCGACGGTCGACAACGCTCGCGCCCTGGTCAACAGCCTCTTCTTCAACTTCCGCCGCTACGACCTCGGTCGGGTCGGCCGCTACAAGCTGAACAAGGCGCTCGGCGACGTGGCCGGCAAGCTGAAGATCAAGCTGTCGGCCGAGGACGGCCCGAACCTGCGCGATGCGCGCGTCATCAGCCAGAACGACATCGTGGCGATCGTCGGCAAGCTGATCGAGCTGAACAACGGTCGCGGCAACGGCGACGATATCGACCACCTCGGCAACCGACGCATCCGCGCCAACGGTGAGCTGATCCAGAACCAGTTCCGGATCGGCCTGCTGCGGATGGAGCGCGTCGTCAAGGAGCGCATGACGATCACCGATTCCGAGCAGGCAACGCCGAACTCGCTGATCAACATTCGGCCGGTGGTGGCCGCCATGAAGGAGTTCTTCGGTGGCAGCCAGCTCAGCCAGTTCATGGATCAGACCAACCCGCTCGCCGAGCTGACCAACAAGCGCCGCCTGTCGGCGCTCGGACCGGGTGGCCTCTCGCGGGAGCGCGCCGGCTTCGACGTCCGTGACGTGCACCCGTCTCACTACGGCCGCATGTGCCCGATCGAGACGCCGGAGGGGCCGAACATCGGTCTCATCGGCTCGCTGGCGACCTACGGCAAGATCAACCAGCACGGCTTCATCGAGACGCCCTACCGGAAGGTGCGAAAGTTCGTTTCGCACCGCGACCGACAGGCCGATGCACTGGGCCAGACGCTCGCCGAGGACCTGTCCCTGACCGACGGCGGCAAGCCGCTCGCCAGGGCCGAGACGAAGATCGACGAGAAGATCTGGGCCGCCATCAAGGAACACAAGCTCGCCTCGGTGCGGATCCACCCGGTGGTCACCGCCGAGATCGAGTACCTCGCCGCGGACGAGGAGGAGAAGTACTACATCGCGCAGGCGAACGCGCCGCTCGATGCAGGGGACCACTTCGTCGAAGAGCGTGTGATGGTTCGCTACCGCGACGAGTTCCACGTCCAGGTCGCCGGCGACGTGGACTACATGGACGTCTCGCCCAAGCAGATCGTCAGCGTGGCGACCGCCATGATCCCGTTCCTGGAGCATGACGACGCCAACCGGGCCCTGATGGGGTCGAACATGATGCGTCAGTCGGTCCCGCTGCTCCAGCCGGAGTCCCCCGTGGTGGGGACCGGCGTCGAGTACCGCGCCGCGGTCGACAGTCAGCAGATGGTGATCGCGGAGGCGGGCGGCACCGTCGTGTCCGTGACCGCGACCGAGATCCAGGTCGAGCGCGACGAAGGGGATGTTCGGGACACGTATCGCCTGAAGAAGTTCCTGCGGAGCAACCAGGGCACCTGCATCAACCAGCGACCGATCGTCGACGTCGGAGGCCGCGTTGCGGTCGGCCAGGTGCTGGCCGATTCATCGAGCACCGATGGGGGCGAGATGGCCCTGGGGCAGAACATCCTGGTCGCCTTCCTCCCCTGGGAGGGCGGCAACTACGAGGACGCCATCGTCATCAGCGAGCGCCTCGTCCGCGAGGACCTGTTCACCAGCATCCACATCGAGAAGCACGAGATCGAGGCCCGAGACACCAAGCTCGGCCCCGAGGAGATCACCCGCGATATCCCGAACGTGGGCGAAGAGAGCCTCCACAACCTCGACGAGGACGGAATCATCTACGAGGGCGCGGAGGTCAAGCCCGGCGACATCCTCGTCGGAAAGATCACGCCCAAGGGCGAGACCGAACTGACGGCGGAGGAGCGTCTGCTGCGCGCCATCTTCGGCGAGAAGGCGCGCGAGGTGAAGGACAGCTCCCTCCGTCTGCCGCACGGCGAGCGCGGGATCGTGGTCGATGTTCGCCAGTTCAGCCGCGAGAGCAACGACGAGCTGCTCCCCGGCGTGAACCGACTGGTGCGGGTCAGTGTTGCCCAGAAGCGGAAGATCGCGGTCGGCGACAAGATGGCCGGCCGACACGGCAACAAGGGCGTCATCGCGAAGGTTCTGCCGGTCGAGGACATGCCGTTCATGCCGGACGGGACGCCGGTCGATATCGTGCTCAACCCGCTCGGCGTTCCGAGCCGCATGAATATCGGCCAGATCCTCGAGACGCATCTCGGCTGGGCGATGCAGGCGCTGGGCTTGAAGGCGGCGACCCCGGTATTCGACGGGGCCACCGAGGCCCAGATCACCGCAAAGCTTCGCGAAGCCGCCGCGCAGAAGGGCTCGATCGTCACCGAGGACGGCAAGACGGTCCTGTATGACGGACGCACCGGCGAGGCCTTCGACCACCGCGTGACCGTCGGCTACATCTACATGCTGAAGCTCCACCACCTGGTGGAGGACAAGATCCATGCTCGGAGCACGGGCCCCTACTCGCTGATCACCCAGCAGCCGCTGGGCGGCAAGGCGCAGTTCGGCGGCCAGCGCTTCGGCGAGATGGAGGTGTGGGCGCTGGAAGCCTATGGCGCAGCGAACATCCTCCAGGAGATTCTCACCGTGAAGAGCGACGACGTCCTGGGTCGCGTGCAGACCTACGAGGCGATCGTCAAGGGAGAGGAGATCCAGCCGCCCGGGGTGCCGGAGTCGTTCAAGGTGCTCATCAAGGAGCTCCAGGCGCTCGGCCTCTCGGTGGAGATCCTGAACGAGAACGAGGAAGAGATCCGCTTCATCGAGGACACCGGCAGCTATCCGTTGCCGGATCTCGGTGGGATCAACCTGCAGGGGTTTGAGGAATAGTCAGGGGGGCGGCGCCGGGCAGGCACCGCTTCCCACAGATCGGTCCATCCCATGCCGGGGCGCTGTCTGCCCTGGGAATCCGAGCCAGTCGCGGCGTCAGCCGCAGGAGTCGTAGCCGCTCATGCTGGAAGTCAACAACTTCGACGCGATCCGCATCGGTCTGGCCTCGCCGGACCAGATCAAGGGCTGGTCCTCGGGCGAGGTGACCAAGCCGGAGACGATCAACTACCGCACCCTCAAGCCGGAGAAGGACGGCCTCTTCGACGAGCGCATCTTCGGTCCGACCAAGGACTGGGAGTGCTACTGCGGCAAGTACAAGCGGATCCGCTACAAGGGGATCATCTGCGACAAGTGCGGCGTCGAGGTGACCCGCAGCAAGGTGCGTCGCGAGCGGATGGGCCACATCAAGCTTGCCAGCCCGGTAAGCCACATCTGGTACTTCAAGGGCACACCGTCGCGGTTGGGAATCCTGCTCGACGTCAGCCCGCGCAACCTGGAGCGCATCCTGTACTTCGCCCTGTACGTCGTCACGCGCGTCGACGAAGCGGAGCGCGAGAAGGCGCTGGCCCGCGTCGACGAGGAGATGAACGAGCGGATCGCCCGCGCCGGTGAGGTGGTCGAGACCAAGCGCGCCGAGCTCGAGGCGGCCGTCGCCGAGAAGCGTGCCGAGCTGGAGAGCGACCACCTGGCCGAGATGGCAACCACGGAGGAACGCCTGGCTGGTCGCACCGAGGAGCTTACCGCCTCGGCCGAGCAGCTTGAGACGACCCTCAAGGCCGCTGGCAAGACGGTCGCCGAGGACGTCGTCTTCACCCCGACCGGCGAGGTGATCGCCCGCTCCGGGGAGCCGACCAAGACGGCCCTGGCGGAGCTCAAGAAGGCGGTCAAGGCCGAGCTTGTGGCGCTCAAGGCCGAGGTCGCCGAGGCGAAGACGCACGGCACCGAGCGGTTCGACAGCGCGGTCGCCGATCTCCGGTCGGGGATCGACGACGCGTTGGCCAATGAGCGCAGCCAGGTGGCTCGCGACACCGATGATGCCCGCCTCGCGGCGCGCGCCGCCCGGGCCCAGGTCAGCGATATCAAGGTGATGCAGACCCTGACCGAGTCCGAGTTCCGCTCCTTCTCCGAGCAGTTCGGCCGGATGTTCGACGCCGGGATGGGCGCCGAGGCGATCAAGAAGATCATCGAGGGGCTCGACCTCGACGACCTGGCCGAGAAGTTGCACGTCGAGATGCGGCAGACCTCCGGGCAGCGTCGCAAGAAGGCGATCAAGCGGCTGCGCCTGATCGAGGCCTTCCGCAAGAGCGGCGCGCGGCCGGAGTGGATGATCCTGTCCACCCTGCCGGTGATCCCGCCCGACCTGCGCCCGATGGTGCAGCTCGACGGTGGGCGCTTTGCCACAAGCGATCTCAACGACCTGTATCGGCGGGTGATCAACCGTAACAACCGGCTCAGCCGGCTGCTCGACCTCGAGGCGCCGGAGATCATCATCCGCAACGAGAAGCGGATGCTCCAGGAGGCCTGTGACGCGCTGATCGACAACGGCCGCCGTGGCCGCGCGATTGCCGGTACCGGCAACCATCGGCTCAAGAGCCTGTCGGACATGCTGAAGGGCAAGCAGGGCCGGTTCCGCCAGAATCTGCTCGGCAAGCGGGTCGACTACTCGGGCCGATCGGTCATCGTGGTCGGTCCGGACCTGAAGCTGCACCAGTGTGGCCTCCCGAAGAAGATGGCGCTCGAACTGTTCAAGCCGTTCGTGATGCGCCAGCTGGTCGAGAAGGGCTTCGCCCACAACATCAAGAGCGCCAAGCGGATCGTGGAGCGGGTTCGGCCCGAGGTCTGGGACGTGCTCGAAGAGGTGATCGCCGATCACCCGGTCCTGCTCAACCGCGCGCCGACCCTGCACCGTCTCGGGATCCAGGCATTCATGCCGGTCCTCGTCGAGGGATCCGCGATCCAGATCCACCCGCTCGTCTGCTTCGCGTTCAACGCGGACTTCGACGGCGATCAGATGGCGGTCCACGTGCCGCTCTCGACGGCCGCGCAGCGCGAGGCGAAGGAGCTGATGCTCTCGACCCAGAACCTGCTCTCGGCCGCCGACGGCTCACCGGTCGTCTCGCCGACGCACGACATGGTGCTGGGCTGCTACTACCTCACCGTCGAGGAGCCCGAGGCGAAGGGCGCCAACTGGGCCTTCTCGAGCGCCGATGAGGCGATGATGGCCTCGCAACTCGGGCATGTGCATGTCCAGGCGCCGATCAGGGTCGAGCTCCCGGTGGCGGGCAGCGTCGACGGCGATGGCACCGAAGGTGCAACCAGCGAGCTGGTCGCGACAACCACCGGCCGCGTCATCTTCAACACGGTGATCCCCGACGAGCTCGGCTTTGTCAACCGGGTGATGGACCGCAAGGGCCTCAAGGCGCTCATCTCGCAGTGCTATCGCGAGCTGGGTCCGGAGGCCACCACGCACCTGGTCGACGGCATCAAGACGCTTGGCTTCCACTACGCCACCGTGGCGGGCATCACCATCGGCATCGACGACATCCGCGTGCCGGCCGAGAAGGTCGCGCTGCTCGCCAGTGCCGACACCAAGGTGGCCGGCATCGACCGCGAGTTCCGGCGCGGCTTCATCACCGAGGAGGAGCGCTACAAGCAGACCGTCGACGTCTGGCGGGATACCACCGATACGGTGACCCAGAAGATGCTCGATGGCCTCGACCGGAAGGGTTCGGTCTGGATGATTACCCACTCCGGTGCCCGCGGAAACGTGACTCAGGTGCACCAGCTGGCGGGGATGCGCGGCCTGATGGCCGACCCGTCCGGCCGGATCATCGACCTGCCGATTCGAAGCAACCTCCGCGAGGGGATGACCGTCCTGGAGTACTTCATCTCCAGCCACGGCGCCCGAAAGGGACTCGCCGACACCGCGCTGCGCACGGCCGACTCCGGGTACCTGACCCGGCGACTGGTGGACGTGGCCCAGGATGTGATCACCCGCGAGGACGACTGCGGGACGGACCTGGGGACCTGGATCACCCGTGCGGAGTCGACCCAGATCCCCGAGCCGTTCACCGACCGGCTCGGCGGTCGGATGGCGGCGGTCGATATCGTGGACGAGTCGACCAGCGAGTTGATCGTCGCCCGCAACGAGGAGATCGGCGAGGCGGCGGTCGAGCGAATCGAGACGCTTGGCCTCGATCGGATCAGCGTGCGATCGCCGCTCACCTGCGCCGCGCGTCATGGCGTCTGCCGGATGTGCTACGGCCGCAACCTGGCAACCGGTCAGCTGGTCGCGCTCGGCCAGGCCGTGGGCATCATCGCCGCACAGTCGATCGGTGAGCCCGGTACGCAGCTGACGATGCGGACCTTCCACACCGGCGGTGTGGCGGGCGAGGACATCACCCAGGGCCTCCCGCGCGTCGAGGAGCTCTTCGAAGCTCGGGTCCCCAAGGGCCAGGCGATCATGACCGAGATCGACGGCACCATCGAGGTGGTGCGCGCCGGCGTCGACCAGCCGATCGTCGTGCAGGTCACCCATATCGAGGCGTACGACACCCCGATCAAGCTCACCAAGCAGCACGAAGTACTCGTCGCGAACGGCGACGAGGTGGACGAGGGGCAGCTCCTCGCCAGGCTCGGCGACGGTGACGAGCTGGTCGAGGTCAAGGCCCCGTCGAAGGGGCGCATCGCCAAGAAGGGCGCAACACTGATGCTCCACTCCGAGGATGTCGACACCCGCGAATACCAGGTGCCGCACTCAGCGCGGCTGAAGGTCGAGAACGGGGACGAGGTGTTCGCCGGGCACCCGCTGACCGAGGGATCGCTCAACCCCAAGGACCTGCTCCAGATCAAGGGCGTGGACACTGTCCAGCGCTTCCTGGTGGCGGAGGTCCAGAAGGTGTACCGGTCACAGGGCGTGACGATCTCCGACAAGCACATCGAGATCATCGTGCGGCAGATGCTTCGCAAGGTGACCGTCGACTCCGCCGGCGACACCGAGCTCCTGCCGAGCGAGTTGATCGATCGCTTCGAATTCGAAGAGGTGAACAACCGGATCCTGGCCGAGGGCGGTGAGCCGGCCACGGCCCAGACGGTCCTGCTGGGGGTGACCAAGGCGTCGCTCAACACCAGCTCGTTCCTGGCCGCGGCCTCATTCCAGGAGACGACGCGGGTGCTCACCGAGGCGGCGATCAACGGCGCCAAGGACCACCTGCTCGGCCTCAAGGAGAACGTGATCATCGGCAAGCTGATCCCCGCGGGGACCGGTGCAGCGGCGCGGGCCGCGGCTGCAGCCAAGGCGCGCGAGCTTTCGCCAGAGGAGTCGGAGGCGCTGCGCGAGCGCGAGGCCGCAATGACCTTCCTGACCGGCGACGTCGATGCGGATCACGATGGCGTGATCGCGCCCGACGAAGCGGAGGCGGCGGCCGAGGAGGCCGGCGAGACGGTCGTGGCACTGATGGGTGCCGGCGACAATCCCGCCATCGAGGCCGAGGTTGTCGAGGAGGTCTTCGAGGAGCTGCTCGCGGAGGGCGACTCAAGCGCGCCGTAGGCCTCCCGAGCGGTTGACACTCTCGCGCGCCGAGCCGTATACTCGCGCTTCGGTGTCCCGCTCGCGGGACGCCTCTGCGTGTGCCCGCCCGGGCACCCCCCGCTGAAGCCACCGGATGGCCCTTCGAGGGCCGCCGCGCGCCCGCGGGGGAGCGATCAAAGGCATACGTTCAGGCAATCCCAAGACGCGAGGTTCTCGTTGCCAACCATCAGCCAGCTGGTCCGCAAGGGCCGGAAGCCGTCGAGCAAGAAGGTCAAGGCGCCTGCGCTGCGCCGCACGTTCAACACGCTCACCCAGACGGCCTCCGAGGGGCGCGGAGCCCCGCAGCGACGCGGCGTGTGCATCCAGGTGATGACGCGGACGCCGAAGAAGCCGAACTCGGCCCTTCGGAAGGTGGCGCGCGTGCGGCTGGTCAACGGGATGGAGATCACCGCCTACATCCCCGGCGTCGGCCACAACCTCCAGGAGCACTCGGTGGTGCTCGTCCGCGGCGGTCGCGTAAAGGACCTGCCGGCGGTGAAGTACCACATCGTGCGCGGTACGCTCGACGCGGCCGGCGTGCGCGACCGCAAGCAGAGTCGCAGCAAGTACGGCGCCAAGGCGCCGGGCAAGGGCTAGCAGACCGATGCCTCGCCGCCACACCGTTGCTCGCAAGAGCAAATACGAAGAGCACCTCATCGGCACCGCGCTGACGCTCGATCAATTCACCAACAAGCTGATGCACGGCGGTAAGCGCCAGCTCGCTTCTCGCATCCTCGAAGATGCGATCGCCCGCTGCGAGAAGCAGGCAGGACGCGCCGGCGTCGAGGTGATGGAGCTCGCGCTTCGCAACGCGATGCCGCTCATCGAGGTCAAGCCCAAGCGTGTCGGTGGCTCGACCTATCAGATCCCGATCGAGGTTCGCGCCGACCGTCGGATCAGCCTCGGCATGCGCTGGCTGATCGATTCGGCCCGCAAGCGCAACGGGCGGAGCATGAGCGAGAAGCTCGCCGCCGAGTTCCTGGACGCCGCCAACGGGATCGGCGCCGCGGTGAAGCGCCGCGAAGACACGCATCGGATGGCCGAGGCGAACAAGGCCTTCAGCCACTTCAAGTGGTAGATCGCCGATGAGCCAGACCTTCGGCCTGGAGCGGACCCGCAACATTGGGATCATCGCTCACATCGACGCCGGCAAGACCACCGTCAGTGAGCGGATCCTGTTCTACACCAAGAAGATCTACAAGATCGGCGAGGTGCACGAGGGCGCTGCCACGATGGACTGGATGGAGCAGGAGCAGGAGCGGGGGATCACCATCACCGCCGCCGCGACGACCTGCTTCTGGGACGACCACCGCATCAATCTTATCGACACGCCCGGGCACGTGGATTTCACGGTGGAGGTCGAACGCAGCCTGCGCGTGCTCGATGGCGCGGTCGTCGTGTTTGACGGAGTCGCCGGCGTGGAGCCGCAGTCCGAGACCGTCTGGCGCCAGGCAGATCGGTACGGCGTGCCTCGCTTCTGCTTCATCAACAAGCTGGATCGGACCGGCGCCGACTTCTGGCACGTGGTCGACATGATCCGCGACCGCCTGGGTGCGACCGCCGTGCCCGTGCAGATCCCGATCGGTGCCGAGGACCAGTTCCGCGGCGTCATCGACCTGCTCGAGATGCAGGCGATCACCTATGGCAACGACCTGGGCGACACCATCCAGGTCGGCGAGATCCCTGCCGAGTACGTCGAGCGGGCGACCGCCGAGCGCGACAAGCTGGTCGAGGCCGTCGCCGATCTTGACAACGAGATCGCCCACAGCTACCTGGAAGGCGAGCCGGTCGACGCCGCCACCCTGCGGCGCGGTCTGCGCGCCGGGACGCTCGCGTACAAGATCGTGCCGGTCCTGTGCGGCTCAGCGCTCAAGAACAAGGGCGTCCAGCCGATGCTCGATGCGGTGATCCAGTACCTCCCTTCGCCACTCGATGTCGAGCCGGTAACCGGCACGAACCCGCGGAACGGGGAGCAGACGACTCGGCACACCGACCCGACCGAGCCGTTCACCGCCCTCGCCTTCAAGATCGCCGCGGACCCATACGTTGGCAAGCTGGCCTTCTTCCGTGTCTACTCGGGGACCCTGAAGACCGGCTCCTACGTCTACAACTCCACCAAGGACACCAGGGAGCGGATCGGGCGCATCCTGCAGATGCACGCCAACCACCGCGAGGAGATGGACTCGGTCAGCGCCGGAGAGATCGCCGCGGCGGTCGGACTCAAGAACACGTTCACCGGCGACACGCTGTGCGATGAGTCGAAGCCGATCGTGCTCGAGGCGATCACCTTTCCCGAGCCGGTCATCGAGCTGGCCGTCGAGCCCAAGACCAAGGCCGACCAGGACAAGATGGCGATCGCCCTGCAGCGTCTCGCGGAGGAAGATCCCACCTTCCGCGTCACGAGCGACCAGGAGTCCGGACAGACGCGCATCGCCGGGATGGGCGAACTGCACCTCGAGGTGATCGTCGACCGCATGCTGCGCGAGTTCAAGGTGCAGGCCAACGTGGGCCGCCCGCAGGTGAGCTACCGTGAGACGATCCGTAAAGCGGTGAAGGCCGAAGGTCGCTTCGTTCGGCAGACCGGCGGAAAGGGCCAGTACGGCCACGCCGTGATCACCCTCGAGCCGCAGGAGCGCGGTGGTGGGGTGATCTTCGAATCGAAGGTGGTCGGCGGTGCCGTTCCGCGCGAGTACTGGAAGGCGGTCGAAGAGGGTGTCCGCGACGCCCTCGCCGGGGGCGTGATCGCCGGGTTCCCGGTGGTCGATATCAAGGCCACCCTGATCGACGGATCGTTCCACGAGGTAGACTCGTCGGAGATGGCGTTCAAGATCGCCGGGTCGATGGCCGCCAAGGACGGCGTCACCAGGGCTGATCCGGCCATCCTCGAGCCGGTCATGAAGGTCGAGGTCGTCTCGCCCGAAGACTTCATGGGCGACGTCATGGGCAACCTCAATGGGCGCCGCGGCCACATCGAGGGGATCGACGAGCGCGGCACGTCGCGGATGATCAAGGCACTCGTGCCACTCTCCGAGATGTTCGGATACGCCACCGAACTGCGCAGCATGACGCAGGGTCGGGCGACCTACTCGATGGAATTCTCCCGTTATTCCGAAGTCCCCGGCAACCTCGCCAACGAGCTGATCGCGAAGTCCAAGAGCTAAAGGAGCGACGAAGGACAGACCATGGCAAAGAAGAAGTTCGACCGCACCAAGCCGCACGTAAATGTCGGCACCATCGGTCACGTTGACCACGGCAAGACAACCCTCACCGCGGCTATCACCAAGTACCTGGCTCTCCAGGGCGGTGCTGACTTCCGCGCCTTCGACTCCATCGACAATGCCCCGGAGGAGCGGCAGCGCGGGATCACCATCGCGATCAGCCACGTCGAGTACCAGACGGCGGCGCGCCACTACGCGCACGTCGACTGCCCGGGTCACGCGGACTACATCAAGAACATGATCACCGGTGCCGCCCAGATGGACGGCGCGATCCTGGTGGTCTCGGCAGCAGACGGCCCGATGCCCCAGACGCGAGAGCACATCCTGCTGGCCAAGCAGGTCGAGGTGCCCTCGATGGTCGTCTACCTCAACAAGGTCGACATGGTCGACGACGAGATGCTGGTCGACCTGGTCGAGATGGAAGTTCGCGAGCTGCTCAGCAAGTACGACTTCCCCGGTGACGACATCCCGGTCATCCGTGGCTCGGCGCTGAAGGCGCTCGAGTCAACCTCGACCGATCCCGAAGCGGCTGAGTACGCCTCGATCAAGGAATTGATGGACGCCGTCGACACCTACATTCCGACCCCGGCGCGCGAGATCGACAAGCCATTCCTGATGCCGATCGAGGACGTCTTCGGGATCAAGGGTCGCGGCACGGTGGCCACCGGCCGCATCGAGCGCGGCGTGGTCCACACCGGCGACACGATCGAGCTGGTAGGCATTCACGCCAAGAGCCGCCAACTGGTGGTGACCGGCGTCGAGATGTTCAAGAAGACCCTGGACGAGGGGCAGGCCGGCGACAACGTCGGCCTCCTGCTCCGGGGCATCGAGCGCGACGAACTGGAGCGCGGACAGGTGCTGGCCAAGGCTGCCAGCGTGAAGCCGGGCACCCAGTTCAAGGCCGAGGTCCTCGTCCTGACGAAGGAGGAGGGCGGGCGCCACACCCCGTTCTACGCCGGCTATCGTCCGCAGTTCTACCTGCGAACGACCGACGTGACCGGGGCGATCAAGCTGCCGGCGGGTGTTGAGATGATCATGCCCGGCGACAACGTCAACATCGATGTTGAGTTGATCACCCCCATTGCCATCGAGCAGGGGCAGCGCTTCGCGATTCGCGAGGGCGGCCACACGGTCGGTGCGGGCGTGATCACGGAACTCACCGGCTAACTCGATGGCCAAACAGCGCATCCGCATTCGGCTGAAGGCGTACGACCACAAGCTGCTCGACCAGTCGGCCGAGCAGATCGTGGAGACGGCGCAGCGGACCGGAGCCGCCGTGGCGGGCCCGGTGCCACTGCCGACCCGGATCGAGAAGTACACCGTCATCCGCGGACCGTTCGTCCACAAGGATGGCCGGGAGCAGTTCGAGATCCGGACGCACAAGCGGCTGATCGACATCATCGATCCGTCGACCAAGACGGTGGATGCGCTGATGCGGCTGAGTTTGGCCGCAGGCGTGGACATTGAGATCAAGATGTGAAGCGGGGGCGGATCGCATCCGCCCCAGTTTCCGCCATCAGTGAGGTAGACAGACAACAGTGCCGGCAGGATTGATCGGGCGCAAGCTCGGTATGACGCGGGTCTTCAAGGACGACGGCAGCGTCGTCCCGGTGAGCGTCATCGAGGCGACCCCGAATAGCATCACCAGGCTCCGCACGACCGAGCAGGACGGCTACTCCGCCCTGCAGCTCGGCGCGGGCTCGGCGAAGCGCGTCACCAAGCCGGTCGCTGGCCAGTTCAAGGCGCTCCCCAAGGAGCAGCAGCAACCGCGCCACGTGCGCGAGGTGCGGGTCGACTCGACCGAAGGGTTTGAGGTTGGCCAGGTGCTCGATGTGAGCCTCTTCGAGCCCGGCGACCTAGTCGACGTGACGGGCATGAGCAAAGGCCACGGCTTCACCGGGACGATCGCCCGACACCACTTCAAGCGCGGCCCGAAGACCCACGGCTCGACCAACATCCGCGCTCCCGGGTCGATCGGCGCCGGTACGACGCCAGGGCGCGTGTTCAAGGGAACCAAGATGGGGGGTCACATGGGAGACGATCAGGTCACCGTCAAGCGGCTGGTCGTCGAGCGCGTGGACAACGAGCGCAACCTGCTCCTCGTCAAGGGGGCCGTCCCCGGAGCGCGCAACGGACTCCTGCTGGTCCAGAAGGCGAAGTGACGATGCCGCAGACCAAGATCCTCAATTCCACGGGCAAGGAGGCGGGCAGCGTCGAGTTGGCTGAGTCTCTCTTTGCCGCGCCGGTGAACGATGCGCTGATCCACCAGGCCGTGATCCGGCAGCTTGCCGGCAAGCGAGTCGGGACGGCGGACACCCTGACGCGCGGACGCGTCGCCGGCGGCGGCAAGAAGCCGTGGCGCCAGAAGGGGACCGGCCGAGCGCGCGCCGGCAGCCGATCTGCACCGCAATGGCGAGGCGGCGGCGTCGTCTTCGGTCCGCACCCCCGTGGCTATGAGCAGCGGATGCCCGCCAAGATGCGCCGCGCTGCGCTGCAGGGCGTGCTGAGCGCCAAGGCAGCTGACGGGGCCTTGCGCGTCGTCGAGGGGTTCGGCCTTGACGAGATCGGCACAAAGGCATTCGCCGAGCGACTCGTCGCGTGGGACGCCGGGGGCAAGGTCCTCGTGGTGCTGGCCGGACGTGACCCGATCGTGGAGCGCTCGTGCCGGAATCTGCGCGAAGTTCGCATCCTCCTGGCCGACAGCCTCAACGTGGTCGATCTGCTGGAGGCCGACACGATCGTCTTCACCAGCGACGCGCTGACCCGGGCGCAGGAGGTGTACGCGTGAGCTCAGGAAGCGTGCACGACATCCTGATCCGACCGGTCATCAGCGAGAAGAGCGTCGCCCAGACCGAGCGCAACAACTACACCTTCCAGGTGTCTCGGGAATCGAACAAGTTGCAGATTCGCGCGGCGGTCGAGGCCGAGTTCAAGGTGACCGTGATCGGCGTTCGCGTCATGTCGGTGAAGCCCAAGCAGAAGCGGCGCGGTCGCAAGACGATGGGCACCGTGCCTGGTTGGCGCAAGGCGGTGGTGACCATCGCCGCCGGTCAGAAGATCGAACTCTTCGAGGCGGTGTAACAGGATGCCACTACGCAGCTATCGACCGACCAGCCCTGGCCTCCGTCAGATGACCCGCTCGACCTTCGAGGAGGTCACCACCAGCGAGCCGCACAAGCCGCTCACAGAGAGCCTGGTCCGCAAGGCGGGTCGCAACGCCCAGGGCAAGCTGACGGTCCGTCACCAGGGGGCCGGCCACAAGCGGCTCTACCGCCTGATCGACTGGAAGCGCGACAAGTTCGGCGTGCCTGCCACCATCGCGACCGTTGAGTACGATCCGAACCGATCGGCTCGCATCGCGCTGCTGCACTACGCCGACGGCGAGAAGCGCTACATGCTCCTGCCACACGGGCTCGGCGTGGGGGACAAGGTCTCATCCGGCCCCGACGTGGAGCCGCGAGCCGGCAATGCGTTGCCGCTCACGAAGATCCCGCTCGGTACGCAGATCCACAACATCGAGATGGTGGCCGGACGAGGCGGCCAGATCGTACGGAGCGCCGGCAGCAGCGCGCAGCTGCTCGCCAAGGAGGGCGAGATGGCGACCATCCGCCTTCCATCCGGCGAGGTGCGCCGCGTGCGCGCCGCCTGCATGGCGACGGTCGGACAGGTGAGCAACCTGGATCACGAGAACCAGAACATCGGCAAGGCCGGACGCAACCGTCACAAGGGCCGACGCCCGACAGTGCGTGGCGTGGTGATGAACCCGCGCGACCATCCGCACGGCGGCGGCGAGGGCAAGTCACCGACCGGCATGCCCCCCAAGACGCCGTGGGGCAAGCCGGCCATGGGCCTGCGAACCCGGAAGAACAAGACGACCGGCAAGATGATCGTCCGCCGTCGGTACGGGCGAGGTTAG
This sequence comes from Candidatus Limnocylindria bacterium, assembly GCA_039917955.1. Lineage (GTDB taxonomy): Bacteria > Chloroflexota > Limnocylindria > QHBO01 > QHBO01 > CF-167. Next base: position 15,905 of record JBDSIN010000083.1, on the reverse strand, counting down.
GAGAACTCGATGAGTCGTTCCGTCAAGAAGGGACCATTCGTCGAGGCGCGCCTGATCGGCCGCATCGACGACATGAACAAGCGCAACGAGCACAAGGTGCTGAAGACCTGGTCGCGCCCGAGCGTGATCTTTCCGTCAATGATCGGTCACACGATCGCGGTGCACGATGGCCGGCGCCACGTGCCGGTGTTCATCACCGAGAACATGGTCGGGCATCGGCTCGGCGAGTTCGCGCCGACGCGTCATTACCGTGGCCACGGTAAGGCCACCGAACGCTCCAGCACACTGAAGTAGGAGCGAATTGATGCGCGTCACCGCCACCGCCAAGCACATCCGGATCAGCTCACGCAAGGTGCGGCTGGTCACCGACCTGATCGCCGGCAAGCCGGTCGAGGAGGCGGCAGCCATCCTGCGCTTCCTGCCCAACGCCGCCGCGAAGGACGTCGCCAAGGTGCTCAAGAGCGCCACCGCCAACGCGGAGAACAACTTCAACCTGTCGTCGGACGAGCTCCACGTGGAGTCCGCCGTGGCCGACGAGGGGCCGACCCTCAAGCGATTCCGACCGCGGGCGCAGGGTCGAACCTTTGCAATCCTGAAGCGCACCAGCCACATCACCATCGCCGTGGCTGACCGAGAGGAGTCCTGATGGGTCACAAGGTCCACCCGTACGGGTTCCGGATCGGTATCAACAAGCCCTGGCTGGCCAAGTGGTACGCGGATCGCGACTACCCGATCCTGGTCCAGGAGGACATGCGGATCCGGCAGCTGGTCGCCAAGCAGCTGTCGAATGCGAGCGTCAGCCAGGTCGAGATCGAGCGAGGCATCAACCACGTCACCGTCACGGTGCACTCGGCCAAGCCGGGGATCGTCATCGGCAAGGGTGGCCAGAATGTTGAGCTGCTGCGCAACTCGATCGGAAAGCAGACCGATAAGAAGGTCAAGCTCGAGATCAAGGAGGTCCTGCAGCCGGAACTGGACGCCGTGCTGGTGGCCCAGAACGTGGCCGGACAGCTTGAGCGCCGGATCGCCTTCCGCAAGGCGGTCAAGCAGACTGTGCAGCGGACCATTAAGGCTGGCGCCAAGGGCGTGAAGATCCAGGTCGCCGGTCGCCTCGGCGGCGCCGAGATGAGCCGAACCGAGTGGGACAAGGAGGGGCGCATCCCGCTGGGCACGCTGCGCGCCGACATCAGCTACGGCGTGGTGCATGCCCGGACCACCTATGGGCGCATTGGCGTCAAGGTCTGGATCTATCGCGGCGACCAGCTCGGCGAGCGGCCCGGTACGGCCCGCACCGAGCCGCGCCAACGACCAACTCGCGGACGCACTCGCGCGGCGACGTCTGCCACTGCCGCCCCTGCCGCGGTCGCCGAGCCGACCACGACTGACGGGGAGGCCTGATCGATGCTGCTCCCAAAGAGGGTCAAGCACCGCAAGGTCCAGCGCGGGCGACGCTCCGGAATTGCCAAGGGAGGCACCCTGGTCAGCTTCGGCGAGTACGGATTGATGGCCGAGGAGGTCTGCTGGCTCACCAGCCGTCAGATCGAAGCGGCACGGCGCGCGATGACCCATCACATCAAGCGAGGCGGTCGCATCTGGATCCGGGTCTTCCCGGACAAGCCGGTCACCAAGAAGCCGGCCGAGGTGCGGATGGGCTCCGGCAAGGGTGCACCCGATCACTGGGTGGCGGTCGTGAAGCCCGGACGAGTGATGTTCGAGATGTCAGGTGTCCCCGAGACGATCGCCCGTGAGGCTATGCGCCTGGCGAGCCACAAGCTGCCGATCCAGACGAAATTCGTGGTGAAGGAGGGGGTCGAGCATGGACATTAACGAGATTCGGAACCTCTCCGATTACGAGCTCGAGAACGCGCTGGTGGATGCGAAGCAGGACCTCTGGAAGATCCGCTTCGACCTCGCCACGCGCCAGGAGAAGAATTACAGCAGGCTGCCCGCGACCCGCAAGCGGATCGCTCGCATCCTGACCGTGATGACGGAACGCCAACACACGGCCGCGGCCGTGATCGCCGAAACCGAAAAGGCCAGCTGATGCAAGGCAAGCGACGAATAAAGGTCGGACGAGTCATCTCCGACAAGATGGACAAGACGGTCGTGGTCAGTATCGAGCGACTGCGCCGGCACCCGGTCTACAAGCGAGTGGTCCGGCTGTCGAGCAAGTTCAAGGCGCACGACGAGGAGAACACGGCGCACGTGGGTGACACGGTGCGCATCGAAGAGAGCCGCCCGATCTCGCGTGACAAGCGCTGGCGCGTGGTCGAGGTGGTCGCCCGCGGCTCGGGCGAAGAGATGGTCGGCGACGCATGATCCGCCAGACCACCCGGCTGCGCGTGGCCGACAACAGCGGCGCGCGCGAATTGATGTGCATCACCGTGATCGGCCGTTCAAGCGCCGATACCGCAGAGGTTGGTGACGTGATCGTCGCCAGCGTCAAGCAGGCGCTGCCCAATTCCGGGGTCAAGAAGGGCGACGTGGTGCGGGCGGTCATCGTTCGCACGGCCAAGGAGTACGGCCGCCCCGATGGCAGCCACATCCGCTTCGATGAAAACGCCGCCGTGCTGATCACGCCGCAGGGCAGTCCGCGCGGGACACGCATCTTCGGACCGGTTGCGCGCGAGCTCCGAGAGCGCAACTACATGAAGATCGTGTCGCTTGCCCCTGAGGTCCTGTGAGATGAATATCAGGAAGGGCGATACCGTGCTCGTGCTCGCCGGGAAAGACCGCGGCAAGCGCGGAACCGTCGAGCGGATCGAGCGCACCAAGCGCGGCCTCGGAGTGGTGGTCCCCGGCATCAACATGGCGAAGCGGCACAAGCGCCCGCAGAGCCGCACCCAGCAGGCGGGGATCCTGGATCTGCCGGTTCCCCTCCACATCTCGAACGTCCAGGTGGTGTGCCCGCGTTGCGACAAGCCGACGCGGGTCGGCCATGCCCTCCTCGAGGACGGTGCGCGCCACATCCGGGTCTGCAAGCACTGCGGCGAGCAGATCGAGGTGACGAGTTGAGCCCCGAGAAGAAGGCACCCGTCGCGCGCGGTTCCAAGGCCGCCAAGCCGGTGAAGGCGACCCAGCCGACCAAGGCAGTCAAGGCGACCAGGCCAACGAAGGCCCCGGCCACGGCCGCGCCCACGGCGGAGAAGGCCTCGACCAGGGCGCCGGCGGCCCCAGCCGCTCCAACTCTTGCCCGCAGCGGGCTGCGGATGCGCTACACCGACGAGGTTGTGCCGGCACTGCAGCGCGAGTTCGGGTATGCGAACCCGATGCAGATCCCGCGCCTCGACAAGATCGTCGTCAACATCGGCCTCGGCGAAGCGATCCAGAACGCCAAGGCGCTCGACGCTGCGGTCGGTGATCTGGCGCGGATCACGGGCCAGAAGCCGACCGTGACGCGCGCCAAGCGATCGATCGCACAGTTCCGCCTGCGGACCGGCATGCCGATCGGCGCCAAGGTCACGCTTCGTGGGCTTCGGATGTATGACTTCCTGGAGCGGACCGTGCGGTTGGCGCTCCCGCGGATTCGTGACTTCCGAGGCATCACCCCGCGCTCGTTTGACGGGCGAGGCAACTTCAGCATCGGGCTGCGCGAGCAGCTCGTCTACCCCGAGATCGACTACGACAAGATCGATCGGCTTCGTGGCCTTGAGATCAGCATCGTGACCACGGCAAAGACCGATGAGGAGGGGCGCAAGCTCCTCGAGTTGCTCGGCATGCCGTTCCAGGCCAGTTAGCGAGGAGAGCCGAGTGGCCAAGAAGTCCATGATTGCGAAGTCGCGGCGAGCGCCGCGATTCCCGGTCCAGCAGCACAACCGATGTGCCGTGTGTGGGCGCCCGCGCGCCTACATGCGTCGTTTCGCGCTGTGCCGAATCTGCTTTCGGGAGCGCGCCCTCGAGGGCCAGCTGCCGGGCGTGACCAAGTCGAGCTGGTAGCGCGACGCAACGTACCGCCGAATGGCGGCCAGATCAGCGGCAGGCGCCCACCGCGCGGATGCGGGACGCGAACCACCGCCGAGGAGATATGACACCTAGATGAACGTAACCGACCCGATCGCCGACATGCTGACCCGCATTCGCAACGCGGGCGCGGCGAGGCACCGTGAGCTGACCATGCCATCGTCGCGTGTGAAGCGCGAGATCGCGCGGATCCTTGCCGACGAGGGCTTCATCGAGTCGTTCACGACCGCCCAGGACGGCGTCGTGGAGCTGCTCAGCGTCCGGTTGAAGTACGTCGAAGGACATACCCCGGTGATGAGCGGCCTGAAGCGCATCAGCAAGCCGGGATTGCGGGTCTACGCCCGCAAGACCGAGATCCCGCGCGTCCTGGGCGGGCTCGGCCTGGCAATCCTCTCCACTTCCCGCGGGATCATGACCGGCCAGCAGGCCCGGAAGTTGAACCTTGGCGGCGAAGTCCTCTGTTACGTCTGGTAGGAGCGAAGGCAATGTCACGAATCGGTCGACTGCCCATCGCGCTTCCCGCGGGCGTGGAGGTGAGCCTGGAGGGTCGCGCGCTGCGCGTGCGCGGGCCGCTCGGCACACTGGAGCGAGAACTTCACCCTGAGATGCAGCTGGAGCAGACGGCGGGCGAGCTGCGGATCATCCGTCCGACGGATCAGCCGCGTCACCGTGCGCTGCACGGATTGACCCGCACCCTCGTGGCAAACATGGTCGCCGGTGTCACGACGGGATTCACCAAGGGGCTCGAGATCAGCGGGGTCGGTTACCGGGCGCAATTGCAGGGTACCAAGCTGGTGCTCGCGCTCGGGTACTCCCACCCGGTGGAGGTGAGCGCGCCCGAGGGGATCACCTTCCAGGTGGAGACGCCCACTCGCCTGGCCGTATTCGGCGCTGACAAGGAGCTCGTCGGTCAGATGGCGGCGTACATCAGATCACGACGCAAGCCCGAGCCGTACAAGGGCAAGGGGATCCGGTACACCGGTGAGGTGATCCTGCGCAAGGCCGGCAAGGCCGGCAAGGTCGGAGGAGCGAAGTAAGCATGAACACTCCATCACGCGACGCCCTGCGGCGGAAGCGGCATGAGCGCCTGCGCCTCCGGATCTCCGGCAGCACCGAGCGGCCGCGCCTTTCCGTCTTCCGGAGCGCCAAATACATCTACGCCCAGGTAGTGGATGACACCACCGGCAACACCCTGGCGGCCGCATCGAGCCGCGAGGCGGCTCTGGGTGGCGGTCCCGGCAAGACTTCGGCGGCGCACGCCGTTGGTCGTGCGATTGCCGAGCGTGCCAGAGCGGCCGGCGTCTCGGCCGTGGTACTCGACCGCGGCGGGTATCGATATCACGGGCGGGTTCGCTCGCTCGCCGAGGGCGCCCGCGAGGGCGGCCTCGACCTGTAGCGGAGGAATCATGGCTCGCATCGATGCAACAAAGCTCAACCTGGAAGAGAAGGTCGTCCAGATCAACCGGGTCAGCAAGGTCGTCAAGGGCGGTCGTCGCTTCAGTTTCAGTTCCGTGGTGGTCGTCGGCGACGGCAACGGGATCGTCGGCGTCGGCCTTGGCAAGGCCGGCGAGGTCCCCGAGTCGATCCGCAAGGGCGTGGAGGATGCCAAGAAGCACCTCGTGAAGGTTCCCCTCGTCGGGGCGACCATCCCGCACGCGGTGACATGCGACTTCGGGGCGAGCACGGTCATGCTGCGACCTGCCTCACAGGGCACCGGCGTCATCGCGGGCGGCTCGGTTCGTGCGGTGGCCGAGGCGGCCGGCATCCGCGATCTGCTCAGCAAGTCGATGGGCAGCAACAATCCGATCAATGTCGTCCGCGCGACCGTCGAGTGCCTGCGCTCGCTGCGCTCCGCGGATGCGATCGCGGCTGCCCGTGGCAAGACCGCGGAGCAGTTGCTTGGAAAGCGCGGTGCCGAGGCGGCCCGCAAGCCGCACGAGGTCATCGCACGACCCGCCCCCGCATTCCCGTTCGGAGGCTCACGTGGCCGATAGGAGGGTGGGGCCGGACGCGGGTGCAATGCTTCGCGTCACCTGGGTCAAGTCGACAATCGGCCACAGGGCCGCAGCTCGCGGTACCATCCGCGCGCTCGGGCTGCATCGGCTGCAGCAGACAATCGAGATCGCCGATACACCCGTCAACCGTGGGATGCTTCGCCGCGTCGCCTTCCTGCTGACGGTCGAGGAGCCGCTTGCCGGCGGAGCCGCCACCGAGAAGGACGCCTGATGAAACTGCACGATCCACGCCCGAACAAGGGGTCGCACACGCCGTCGCGGCGCCTTGGGCGCGGCCACGGGTCCGGCCGCGGCAAGACCGCCGGCCGCGGGACGAAGGGCCAGAAGTCGCGTGCCGGTGGGGGCATTCCGGCCTGGTTCGAGGGCGGCCAGACGCCGATCCACATCCGAACGCCGAAGCTCCACGGCTTCAAGAATCGATTCCGCGTTGAGTACGCAGCCATCAACCTGGCTCGGCTGAGCGATGTCGCTCCCGGCACCCTGATCACGCCAGAGGTACTTCGCCACGACGGCCTCCTGCGCGACCAGAAGACGCGTCCCCAGCCGGTCAAGATCCTGGGCGGCGGCGACGCGCCTCGTGGCGTCACGATTCACGCTCATGCCTTCACGCAATCGGCGGTCGAAAAGCTCGAGTCGGTCGGCAGCGTTGCGCAGCTGATCAGCTGGCCCGATGGGGCTCCCGTCGAGCGCACACCCGAGATGACGATCGAGGAGCCCGCGACTGAGCAGCTCTCCGAGGAGGTCGCTGCCGTCGCGCAAGAGGCGATGGACGAGACCGACGTACCCCCCGCCGCCGACGACCAGAGCGAGAGCGAGTCCTAGCCTTGATCGAGTCTCTGGTCACCGCCTTCCGCGCACCGGACATCCGGCGCAAGATCCTCTTCACGCTGGGAATCCTGCTCGTATTCCGGGCGTTGACCAACGTGCCGGTCGCGGGCGTGGACCAGACGCAGCTGGCGAACCTGTTCAACTCGAACCAGCTGCTCGGTCTGCTGGACCTCTTCTCGGGCGGCGGTCTGGCGACCGCGTCGATCATCGGCATGGGCGTCAACCCGTACATCAACGCCAGCATCATCATGCAGTTGATGCAGGGAGTCATCCCGAGCCTCGGCGAGCTCGCGCGCGAGGGCGAGTACGGCCGCAACCGCCTGAACCAGTACACCCGCCTGCTGACGGTGCCGATGGCCTTCGCCCAGGGCTACGGCTTCTCGGTCCTGCTCCAGGCCAACAACGTCATCGCCCCGTCACCGCTCTTCAGCTTCGAGACCCTGACGCTGCTCGTGTCGTTCACCGCGGGCACAATCCTGCTCATGTGGCTCGGCGAGCTGATCAGCGAGCGCGGTCTCGGGAATGGCATCAGCTTCATCATCTTTGCGGGCATCGTGGGCCGGTTGCCGCACAGCGCGGAGCCCGTCGTCTCGGGCCCCGACGGGCTGATCAAGATCATCCCGTTCATCATCATCGCGATCGTCGTCATCGCCGGGGTCGTCTTCATCAACGAAGGCCAGCGTCGGATCCCGGTGCAGTACGCGAGCCGCGTCCGCGGACGGCGCATGTACCAGGGCCAGACCCAGTACCTGCCGCTGAAGGTGACCATGGCCGGCGTGATTCCGATCATCTTCGCCATCAGCATCCTGCTCTTCCCGGCACAGATCGCCCAGTACTTCACCGCCTCGTCGATCGATTGGGTCCGCTCGGCCGCCGAGTTCGTCGTCGCCAATCTGAGCTCAAGCAATCCGCTGGTCTATGGCGTGCTGTACTTCATCCTGGTCGTCTTCTTCACCTACTTCTACACCGCGTTCCAGTTCCGGCCCGATCAGACCGCGGATTACCTGCGCAAGAACGGCGGCTTCATTCCGGGAATCCGTCCGGGTAAACCGACCGAAGAGTTCCTGGGGCGGGTGACCAACCGGATCACGCTCGGCGGCGCCCTCTTCCTGGCGTCCCTCGCCGTACTGCCCCTGCTCGTTTCGACGGCCATCCCCGGGACGAGCGGCCTCCAGCTCGGTGGAACGAGCATCCTGATCGTGGTCAGCGTGGTGGTCGAGACGATGAAACAGCTCGAGGCGCAGATGTTGATGCGCCATTACGAGGGCTTCATCCGGTGACCGGAGCGGGCCGCGGCCCGACGGCGTCGCAGAACGGGCGACGGATCCTCCTCCTGGTCGGCCCGGTTGGCGCTGGCAAGGGCACCCAGGCGGCCGCGATGAGCGCGGAACTCGGCCTCGTCCATCTCGCGTCGGGCAACCTCTTCCGCCAGGCGCTGCGCGACGGAAGTGAGCTCGGCGAGCGAGCACGTGCCTACATGGAACGCGGTGATCTCGTGCCCGATGACATCACGATCGGGATGTTCATGGAGAAGTTGGCGGCGCCCGCCGCTTCAAACGGCGCAATCCTCGATGGCTTTCCCCGGACGGTCACCCAGGCCCAGGCGCTCGATGCCACGCTGGCGGGACGCGGCCAGCGCATCGAACGGGTCATCTCCATCGAGGTGCCGATCGAGGAGCTCGTGGCGCGCGTGGCGGGTCGAAGGGTCTGCCCCACGTGCGGCACGCCGTATCACCTCGCCGGGGAGGCTCCAAATATCCCGGGGCTCTGCGATCGGGACGGGACGTCACTGGTGCAGCGCGACGATGACCGACCGGAGGTGGTGCGGGCACGTCTCGCCAAGCAGGTGGCGCCGATGCTCGAGGTGCTGGAGCACTACGACCGGGCGGGGATCGTGCATCGCGTCGACGGGACACTGCCGATCCCCACGGTGACGCGCGCCATCCTGGACGAGCTGACCGACGCGGCAGACCGCTGAGCGATGGCGATCCCGGCTCGCGGCGGCATGGTCACCATCAAGCGCCCCGAAGAGATCGCCAGCATGCGCCGCGCCGGTGCGGTCCTGATCGACGTGCTCGACGCGTTTGAGCGAGAACTCCGACCTGGCATCACGACCGGCGACCTGGACCGCATCGCGGAGGAGATCATCACCGACGCCGGAGCGGTCCCTTCGTTCAAGGGGTACGGGACCAACCCTCCCTTCCCCGCATCGATCTGCGCGTCGATCAATGACGAGGTGGTGCACGGCATCCCATCACCGAGGCGGCTCCTCAGCGAGGGAGACATCGTGGGCCTCGACGTCGGCTGCATCTGGCAGGGGTGGCACGCGGACTGCGCGCGGACGTGGGCGGTCGGCCGGGTGCCGCGTCGTACCCAGGAGTTGATCGACGCGACGCGCCGAGGGATGGAGGCAGGGATCGCCGCCGCGGTCCCGGGGAATCGGCTGGGAGACGTAGGGGCGGCCATCGAGGCGGTGGCGCACGAACACGGTCTCGGAATCGTGCGGCCGCTGGTCGGCCACGGCATCGGTCGCGCCATGCACGAAGCGCCGAACGTACCGAACTACGGGCGGGGAGGCACTGGCATGCGAATCGAGCCGGGCATGTGCTTCGCCATCGAGCCGATGTTCAACCTCGGCGGGGACGCCGTCTACCTCCTGGACGACGATTGGACCGTCGCGACCGCTGATCGGAGTCTATCGGCGCACTTCGAGAACACCGTCGCCATCGCCGACAGCGGGCCACAGGTCCTGACCTCGAGATGAGGCGTATCGGTATCTCAAACCCGTTGTCTGCCGCCGCAGGGTTCGTGTATACTCCACTGTCCGTGGGTCGCCGGTTGCGGCGGCCTTTCCGTGTGTGCAACACCCCGCAATCAATCATCAGATCGAAGGTGCGTAGCGCTTGGTGAAGAAAGATGCGATCGAGGTCGAAGGAGAGGTAGTCCTTCCACTTCCGAACGCGATGTTCAGGGTCCGACTCGAGGATGGGCACGAGGTTCTCGCGCATATCTCCGGGAAGCTGCGCCAGAACTTCATTCGCATCACGCCAGGCGACACGGTCCGCGTCGAGCTGTCCCCCTATGACCTCACCAGGGGTCGCATCACGTACAGGATGAGATGAAGGTTTCTGCCTCGGTTAAGCCGCGATGTGAGCGATGCAAGGTGATCAAGCGCTCCGGCGTGGTGATGGTCATCTGCGTCGTCCCCAAGCACAAGCAGCGGCAGGGATAGGCGAGCCATGGCACGTATCGCCGGCGTCGACATTCCGCGAGACAAGCGGACGGTCATCTCGCTGACCTACATCCACGGCATCGGCCCCACCTCGGCGCGCCAGGTCATGGTCGCCGCGAACGTGGGGGAAGCGACGCGGGTGAAGGATCTCACCGAGGAAGAAGTCAATCGCATTCGCGAGGTGATCGACCGACGCTTCAAGGTTGAGGGCGATCTCCGTCGCGAAGTGAGCATGAATATCAAGCGAATGATGGAGATCGGCTCCTATCGGGGCCTTCGTCATCGTCGCAATCTGCCCGTCCGCGGGCAACGCACCAAGACGAACGCCCGACAGCGGCGTGGACCGCGCAAGACGGTCGGCGTGCGGCGCAAGAAGTAGTCATCAGCATCCGTCCCGGATTGCCACAGGAGATTCATGGCTGAGCGGAAGCGCGCGGCGCGCACCAAGAAGCGAGAGAAGAAGAACGTGCCGGTCGGGCACGTGCATATCCAATCGACCTTCAACAACACGATCGTGACCATCACCGATACGACCGGGAACACCGTGAGTTGGGGAAGTTCCGGGCTGGTCGGGATCAAGGGCTCCCGCAAGAGCACGCCGTACGCGGCGTCGCAGACGGCGGAAGGCGCCGCCCGCCGCGCGATGGAGCACGGAATGCGACAGGTCGAGGTGTTCGTCAAGGGGCCCGGCGCGGGCCGCGAGCAGGCGATCCGCTCGCTCCAGACCGCGGGCCTCGAGGTGACGGCCATCACTGACGTCACGCCCATCCCTCACAACGGCTGCCGGCCGCCCAAGCGGCGCAGGGTCTGAGGCAGGGATGGCACGCTATACCGATCCGGTCTGCCGCATCTGTCGGCGCGAGGGACTCAAGCTCTTCCTCAAGGGGAGCAGGTGCTTCAGCAAGAAGTGCGCCTTTGAGCGCCGCAGCACTCCGCCTGGGATGAACACGCAGCGCCGCCGCAAGGTCAGCGAATACGGCATCCAGCTGCGCGAGAAGCAGAAGGTGCGTCGCAGCTACTCCGTCCTGGAGAAGCAGTTCCGCAATTACTTCGAGAAGGCCGACCAGCGCACCGGAATGACCGGCGAGAACCTGCTGCGGCTCCTCGAGATGCGCCTCGACAACGTCGTCTTCCGGATGGGCTTTGCCCGCTCGCGGGCCGAGGCGCGCCAACTCGTGACCCACGGCCACTTCAGCGTGAATGGCCGGCCCACCAACATCCCGAGTTTCAACGCCAAGGTTGGCGATCGGATCGAGGTCCGGGAGAGCCGCCGCGGTCGGCTGATCTTCCAGGTTGCCGTCGAGACGATGAAGGCGGCGCAGATCCCCGCGTGGGTGAGCGTCGATCCGTCAAAGCTTTCCGGTTCGGTACTCGCCGAGCCACTCCGCGAGCAGATGCCGCTCGAATTCAACGAGCAGCTCGTCGTCGAGTACTACTCGCGCTAGCAGGAGTCTTACCCGTTCATGATCGAACTTGAATCCACGCCGACCACCCGCATCGAGGAGATCGAGTCGCGCGGCAACCTCTCCGTCTTCGAGGTCAACCCCCTGGCCGACGGGTATGGGGTGACCCTTGGGAATGCGCTGCGACGCGTCCTGCTGAACTCGCTGGAGGGGGCCGCCGTGACCGCCATCCAGGTGCACAAGGTGTTTCACGAGTTCAGCACCATCGACAACGTCAAGGAGGACCTCACCCAGATCGTCCTCAACATCAAGAAGCTGCGTCTGCGGTCGTTCGCCCACCACGCTGTTACGCTCAAGCTGGTCAAGCATGGCGCCGGCCAGGTGACCGCGGCCGATATCGCCGAGACCGCCGATGTGGAGATCGTCAACCCAGCGCTGGTGCTGTTGACGCTCGATTCCGACGCCGGTTCGATCGAGATGGACCTCACCGTGGAGACCGGGGTCGGATACCGCCCCGCCGAGCACGCCGAGGACCTGCCCATCGGAATCATCCCGGTTGACGCGATCTTCACGCCGGTGCGTCGCGTGAACTTCGTCGTCAGCGATACGCGTGTCGGGCAGATGACCAACTTCGACCGCCTGACCCTCGAGATCGAGACCGACGGCACGACCACCGCCCAGGCCGCCCTCTCCGAGGCCGCTGACATCCTGGTGCGCGAGTTCGGCCGCTTCACCGAGATCGGTCGCCGCTCTGTCACGGCCGATGAGGCGATCCCGCAGGTCAGTGCGAACCTGCTGGAGGCTCCGATCGAGGAGCTCGACCTGCCGATGCGCGCCTACAACAGCCTGAAGCGCAACAACATCACCAAGATCGGTCAGTTGCTGGCCCTCGGTGATGACGAGCTGCTCAGGATGCGGAATTTCGGCAAGAAGAGCCTCGACGAGATGAAGGAGCGCCTCGCGCTCCGCGGGTTTGCCCCGCCGGAGGCCAGCGCCTCGAGTGCGGACGAGTCGGATCTCCCCGCCGCTGCCGAGCTGGACGAGGCGGCAGCCGCCGAGCTCGACCGGGAAGGCTGATCCATGCCGCATCGGTTGGCCGGTCGCAAGCTCGGTCGGGGGAGCGCTCACCGTTACCACATGCTGGACAACCTGGCGGTGGCGGTCCTGCGCTACGAGAAGTTGAAGACCACCGAGGCGAAGGCCAAGGAAGTGCGCGGCATCGTGGATCGAATGATCACGCTGGCCAAGCGCGGGGATCTGTCGGCACGGCGGTCCCTCATTGCATCGATGCCGCACGAGCCCCTCATCGTCGACAAGCTGATGGGTGAGCTTGCAGCAAAGTACGCGGACAGAGCGTCCGGGTATACGCGGATTGTGAAGATCGGGCAGCGTCTCGGTGACGCCGCGCCGATCGTCCAGATCGAGCTGGTCTGACCGGCTCGCAGAACCAGGTCGCAATGATCTCGCCCGTGTCGCAGCGATGCGCCCGGGCGGTGATTGCCTACGACGGAACCGACTTCGCCGGCTCCCAGCTCCAGCCGAACGCTCGGACGGTGCAAGGGGAACTGGAGGAGGCGCTTAACAGACTGACCGGCGAGCGGGTACGAGTCCGCTTCGCCGGGCGAACCGATGCCGGAGTGCACGCTACCGGCCAGGTCGTGGCTTTCTGTATCGCTCGCCGCCGTCGCGGTGAAGGGGTCAGTTGGCCGGAGTTGCGGCGAAGGCTGAATGCCATGCTGCCGCCGGACCTGGCGGTGCGGTCGCTCCGCGCCGCACCCGCGGGATTCGACCCGCGGCGCGACGCTCGTCGCCGGGTCTACTGCTACCGCGTCAGGATGGCGGGCGACAAGCGGCCGACGGACCGGCATCGGACGCTCGAGATCGGCGACCGGCTCAACGTGGCGGCCATGCGGGCCGCGGCAGCGGAGCTCCTCGGCGAACGCGACTTTGCGGCGCTCGGGAGCGACGTCCGAGGACGGACGGTGAGACATCTCACGAAGGTGTCGATCGTCCGTAGCGGGACCAGCGTGGAGATCCGGGTCACGGCGAACGCCTTCCTGCGGCGCATGGTGCGCAGCATCGCGGCCCTCCTCCTCGAGGCGGGGCGCGGAAGGTTGACACCGGGCGAGGTTGTCGGGATGCTCGACGCCGGGAAGCGTGCCCTCGATGGGCGGGCGGCACCGGCCTGCGGGCTAACCCTCGAGCGGGTCATCTATTCGAATACGGGTTCGGCCACCGGTAGCGGGGGCCGCGCGGAACAGGTCGAGAGGACGAGAGTGTGAAGACGTACGCAGTCAAGGCGAGCGAGATCGAGCGGCAGTGGTGGCTGGTCGACGCGAGCGGCCAGACGCTTGGGCGGCTGGCTACCCGCATCGCCACGCTGCTCGAAGGAAAGCACAAGGTCATTTACTCGCCGCACCTCGACACCGGCGACCACGTGGTGGTCCTGAACGCGGCAAAGATCAAGGTGACCGGCAACAAGTTGACCCAGAAGCAGTACTACCGACACTCGAACTACCCGGGGGGCCTGAAGCAGGAGAGCCTCGCAACGCTGCTCGAGCGGAAGCCCGAACTGATCATCGAGCGAGCCGTCAAGGGGATGCTCCCGCAGAATCGGCTCGGTCGGGCGATGTTCAAGAAGCTGAAGGTCTACGCAGGAGCGGACCACCCACACCAGGCCCAGCAGCCGACCGCTGCCGAGCTGTAACGAGGATAGGCAACACGTGAGCACGAACTACGTCTACGGCACCGGGCGGCGGAAGGAAGCCACCGCCCGCGTCCGCCTCCTTCCCGGCGATGGCAGCATCGTGGTGAACGGCAAGGACGCTGCGGACTATTTCGGCGGGACCGCCGGGCTGGCGCAGCTGCGGCTTCCCTTCCGGGTGACCGAGACGGAGGGCCGCTACTCCGCCAGCGTGCTGGTGGCCGGGGGCGGGTTCTCGGGCCAGGCCGGCGCCATCCGCCACGGCATCGCCCGTGCCCTTGTCAGCGCACACCCCGATTCGCGCCGCGCACTCCGCGCGGCAGGCATGCTGACTCGCGACCCGAGGGCCAAGGAGCGCAAGAAGTACGGTCTCAAGCGGGCACGCAAGGCGCCGCAGTACACCAAGCGCTAGCACGCAGCCAGCAAGCGGCCTGATACAGAGCAGAGGGGCCCCGGCAAGTTCGCCAGGGTCCCTTTGGTATCATCGGGTGCCTTGCTAGACGCCATTACGGACTTCATCGGGACCTTTCTGCTCGGCAGTTGGACGGCGCTCATCGACATTGCGCTGGTGGCGATCCTCATCTACTGGATGTTCATCCTGATCCGCGGAACGCGGGCGCTGCGCATCGTCATCGGCCTGACCATGGTCTACCTGGTCTACCTGCTGGCCGAGGCTGCCGACTTGCGGCTCCTGTCGACCCTGCTGCAGACCGGGGCGGTGGTTGGTCTGTTCGCGATCGTGGTCGTGTTCCAACCCGAACTGCGGCGAGGGCTCGAGCAGATCGGACGATTCGGGTCGTTCAATCGATTCTTCGTCAGCGCCGATGTCTCGTCCGCTGAACGAGTGGCACGCGAGATCAGCCGGGCGGCGCGTCTGATCGCAGGATCGCGGCACGGCGCCCTGATCGTCCTCGAACGAGAGACCGGCCTGGCCGACCTGGCCGAATCGGCGGTCCTGCTGCACGCGGACCTCCGCGCGGAGCTGCTCGCCACGCTCTTCTACACCGGGACCGCACTCCACGACGGCGCGGTGATCGTCACCGGCGAGAAGATCCTGGCGGCCGGCGTCGTCCTCCCGCTCTCGCAGAACGTGCTCGACTCCGAACGCTACGGCACGCGGCATCGCGCGGCCATCGGGATCAGCGAGCAGTCAGACGCGATCATCGTGGTCGTCAGCGAAGAGACCGGATCGGTGTCGCTCGTGCTGCGTGGGCGGATCGAGCGCAACCTGACCGAGGAGCAGCTGCGCCGGCGCATCCTGAACCTGATCCGCCCCCAGCAGCCGCGCCGCCAGGCGCCGTTGCTGCGGCGCACCCTGGAGGGCCGCTGGGGCGTGCCCACCCAAGAGGACACCCAACCGATCGACCCCGACGAGCGGGTGGTCACCGCCACCCCGGGTGACCCGGTGGCCGCCAGCGGCGAGCCCGCGGCGGCTGGCTCCGGCTCCCCGGACCGGAAGGCTCCGTAGATGAGCTGGCTCGTGCGCAACTGGCCACTCAAGCTCGGCGCGCTGCTGTTGGCGACCATCCTGTACGCCGGGCTCGTCTTCTCCGGGTCGTTCTCGGAGCAGACCTTCCCCGGTGCACCGATTGTGACCCTCGGCCAGCCCGAGGGCTCATACCTCATGACGCAACAGCTCAACACCGTCGACATTCGCTACCGCATCGCGGCCGATGCTCCGGCACCGGTGACGGTCGACTCGTTCGCCGTGACGGTGGACCTGAGCGGTTATGACATGGACCTGGCGCCCCAGCGCCAGTCGT
>JBDSIN010000082.1:0-6344 GCA_039917955.1 Candidatus Limnocylindria bacterium | reverse complement strand
CCTGGGCGAAGCGCGCGGGTGCCATCTGGCTGGCGATGGCCCGGCGCCAGATCAGTTCGTACAGGCGGAGTTCGTCTGCTTTCAGATGCCCCTCGAGCGACTCGGGTGTGCGCTCGAAGCTGGAGGGCCGGATCGCCTCGTGCGCCTCCTGCGCGCCGCGCGTCCGGGCACGATAGGCATTCGGTCGGGTGGGCACGAAGTCGGCCCCGAAACGCGCTCCGATGACGTCTCGGGCGTCGGCGACGGCGCCGGCGGCGATCGACAGCGAGTCGGTGCGCATATAGGTGATCAGCCCGACCTGGCCCTCGGGCAGGGCGATCCCCTCGTACAGTCGCTGTGCCACGCTCATGGTGCGGCGGGCACCGAAGCCCAGTTTGCGCGACGCTTCCTGTTGGAGGGTGCTGGTCGTGAACGGGGGCGGAGCCGAGCGCTTCACCTCTTCCCGCTTGATTGTCGCGACCCGGAACTCGGCCGCTCGCAGCGCCGCCTCGTGCTGGCTGGCCTCATCCCCGGACCCGACGCGCGCCTTCTTGCCATCGATCTTGCTGAGCTCCGCCGAGAACCGTCCGGCGGCCTCGCGGCGCGATAGATCGGCGGCGAGTGACCAGTATTCCTCGGCCACGAAGCGCTCGATTTCGCGCTCGCGTTCCACCACCAGGCGCACCGCCACGCTCTGCACCCGCCCAGCCGACAGGCCGCGTCGGATCTTGCTGCTCACCAGTGGGCTGAGCTTGTAGCCGACCAGCCGATCGATGATTCGTCGTGCCTGCTGCGCATCCACCAGGTCCCGGTTGATCGCCCGGGGGTGCTCAAAGGCGGCCGTGATGGCCGCCTTGGTGATCTCGCTGAAGGTGACCCGACGAGTACGCTCGGGGTCGAGCTCGGCATATTCGGCGATGTGCCAGGCGATCGACTCGCCCTCGCGGTCCAGGTCGGTGGCCAGCCACACCAGGTCGGCTCCGCGAGCCTTGGTGGCGAGCGCATCGAGCTCACGTCGGCGCTCCTTCAGTGGCTCGTACCGGGGAGCGAAATCGTTCTCGAGGTCGACCCCCAGCGAGCGCTGCGGAAGGTCACGGACGTGACCGTAGGAAGCGGTGACGGTGTAGCCGGGGCCCAGGTATCGCTCGATCGTCTTGGCCTTGGCGGGCGACTCCACGATCACCAGGTCGCCGTGAGAACGTGCGCTGGCGCGCTTCTTGGGGGGCATCGGTCAGGGAGTGTAGCACCCGTCCCTGGGCGCCCCGGAGGGCGCGATCAGTCGGTGAAGTCCCAGGCGATGACGATCCGCGAGCCGCTCTCTACGATCCCGATGCCGACCCGCGTGAAGTTCGCGGAGAGGATGTTGCCTATGTGGTTGGCGTAGCCGGGATACGGTTCGGCCATGAAGGTGGCTTGGCACCAATCGAGGCCGGCGGTCCCATTGCTCCCGGACGAGCAGAGGTTCTCGCCCGACCAGCCGAAGCTGATCCCAGCGTTGCGGAGACGACCCGTGAAGCTCGTCCCGTCCAGGCTGTTGTGGCTGAAATAGCCGTACTGGACCATCTCCTGCGCGTGCGCCGTGGCTGTGGCGGTGAGCGCCGCGTCGAGCACGAGAGGCCCGAGGCCATAGGCGGCGCGCGCCGTGTTCACCTGGTTGAAAGCGTAGCCGATCAGCGTCGGCGACGAGGGAGTCGGCGGAAGCCCGACGCGGGGCCGAGGGGCCGCACCCTTGGTGGTGAAGGACCACGTCATCTCGATGGCGTTCCCGTCCAGGTCCACGGCGCCCGGCAGCAGCGTGATCTGGTAGCGATGTCCGGCCGCCAGGGCGCGGGCCGGCACGAAGCGGAGCTGCGTGGTCGCCGCGTTCCAATCCGTGCTGCCGGCGACAGCCGATCCGGCGGTCGCATCGCGAACCGACAGCGCGCTGGCGACCGAAGCCGCGTGCACCGGCTGACTGAACCGGAGCGTGACCTCGGTGGCCGACACGCCGGTCGCGCCCATGCCCGGCGAGACCGTGATGACCTGCGCCCCGGCTCGAGTGGTGAAGGAGAAGGACTGGTCGCCCCCGAGTGGGTTTCCGGATGTGTCACGCGCGCCGACCATGGTCACCGCGTAGCGAGCATCTGAGGCCAGGCGCGCTGCCGGAGAGAAGGTCATCGTTGAGCCGTGCCAGGCGAAGACGCCCGGCACCGACGGCGTGATGGTGAAGCCGCGCTCCACCTCGTCGCGATTCATCGCGGCGCTGAAGGCGATCACCACCGAGGTCGAGGCGCTGGCATCCGCTGCCGTGTCGACGTGCACTCCGCCGCTGGCGGCGGCCGTGTCATCGCCGTTGAATTCCTCGACGCCCCGTCCTCCGGCCACCATCCGGATCTCGAAGTCGGTGATGTGCGGGGCCGACTCGGTCGTGAAGCTGAAGCCCTGCTCCCCGCCGAGCGCCAGCCCGTCGGCGCGAAGTGCCTCGGCGCCGACCGTGAGCAGATAGCGCTGATCGGTCAACCAGCGGGACCCGGGCTCGACGACGAGCGTACGACCGTCGCTCGACCAGGTCAGGCGAACGTTGTGGGTGGGAGAGATCGTGAGCGCGCCCGCCACCGACGCGGCGTCCATCGGCTGACTGAAGGCAAGCTCCACCGCGTCGAGCGTATCGATCCCCCGCCCAACTGCGTCGGGCAAGATCGATACAGGTGGAGCGAGGACGGCTGCGAGTCCGGCGGTGGCGTTGCCGCCTGCCGAGACCGCGGCGGTGATGGCGAGGGCGAGGGCTGCGATCGACGTGCGAGTGATGGCTCGATGGCGGCGCATCTGGCGCGCAACGGACGCCAGAGGGGCACGCGACGTCGCGCGAATGCTGCGGATGGAAATCAATAGACCAAGACTCCTGTCATAGGTGGGCCGTGTGTCGCAGACAGCGCACGGCTGCCCCAATGGCGGTCGGAGTATACCGGTCATTCACCGCGCGCGGTCCGGCACGGCCCCGATGCGTCGTGCGGCAGGGGTCGGATGGAAGGTCGCCCCGCCGTAATTGTCGACCAGTCCGCGTGCCTCCAGGAGCGTCAACGCGCTGGCCAGCACTCCCGTCCGCAAGCCCGTTCGACCGATCAGCTCCTCGATCGATGCGGAGCGCCGCAAGAGTCCGCCGAGCACCAGGCCCTCCGCTTCGGAGAGGGTGGCAACACTCACCGGCCGCTCGCCGGACCTGGCTCCTACAGCATGGAGAAGCGCCGTTGACGAGGTGACCAGCGAGGCCAGGTGGTCGGCGATCAACCGATTGCAGCCCGACGACGCCACGGCATCGATGGGTCCGGGCACCGCATACAGGTCGCGACCGTAATCCACCGCGGCGGCCGCTGTGAGGAGCGCCCCGGACCGATCCGGCGCCTCGACCACGACGACGGCCCGGGCAAGGCCGGCGATGATGCGATTCCGGCGCGCGAAGTCCGGCCGGCCGGTTGACTGGCCCGCGGCGAGCTCGGAGACCAGCGCCCCACCGCAGGCCAGCATTCGGCGGGCGAGCTCGCGGTGACGCGGCGGGTAGACCCGATCCAGCGGAGAGGGCAGTACGCCGATGCTTCGTCCGCCGGCGGCAACGGCGGCAGCATGAGCCTCGCCGTCGATCCCGAGCGCCAGGCCGCTGATAACGGTCACCCCGGCCCGGGCCAGCTCGTCGCTGAGATCCGCGGCGCAGGCCCGGCCGTACCCGGTCGCGCGGCGCGTCCCGACGATCGCGACCCCCGGGGCGTCAAACGCATCGCCGTCGCCGGCCACATACAGAACGGGTGGCCGCGGGTCGATCTCCGCGAGGGCGCGCGGATACCTCCCGTCGAGCGCCGTCAGCACCTCGCCGCCGGCCAGTTTGGTGGCGCGTTCGACGCGCACGAGGACCGCGGACGGACCCTCGCGGCGAAGGTGGCGCAGCGTTGCGTTCCCATCGTCGGCGACGCGCGGAAGCACAGTCAGCAACTCCGCGCCGGCCGCCCAAGCGGCGCGGGCGCTGCCAAACCGATGCAGCAGGCGCGCAAAGCCTACCGGCCCGACACCGGGCACCTGCGCCAGCGCAACCCAGAACGGTCGTTCGGCCGCCGGATCGAGATCTCGCAGCTCCAGCGTGTGCCAGCCGTGCCTCTCGCGCGGCTGCTCTCTCGGGCTTGATAAGTCAGCACTCACCCCCGGCGCCCCGTCTGGCGTCGGACCGACGATCGGTCCGGCCGGCCCCACGCCGATCACGGCTGGGCCACAGCGCGATAGCGCAGGGCCTCGTCGAGGTGGAGGGCGCTGACGGTCGCCTCGCCCTCCAGGTCAGCCACCGTGCGGGCGACTCGCGCGGTGCGGTGCAGTCGCCGCGGCGAGAGCCCGAATCGGCGGCCGCGGCGGGTGAGGAGCTCAAGAAGTGGCGCTGCGAAGCCGTGCCGCTCATCGAACTGTGGGGCGGGCAGCTCCGCGTTCGCTCGACCCTGGCGGTCCAGCTGCCGACGCCATGCAGCAGCGACGCGAGCGGCGACCAGGTTGCTCGCCTCGGGAGGCCGCGAATCCCGGGCGCTGCCTGTCGTCTGGCGCTCCGGCTCGGCCATCGTGACCCATAGGTCGATCCGGTCTCGCAGCGGGCCTGAGAGGCGCGCCGCGTATCGGCGAGCCGCAGCGTCCTCGCAGGTACATGCGCGCCCATGCGATCCGCGCCAGCCGCAGGGGCACGGATTGAAGGCCGCCAACAACGTGAACCTGGCCGGCAGACTGAGGGCTCCCTCGACCCGGGCGATGGTGACGCTGCCCGACTCGAGCGGCTCGCGCAGCGCGTTCAGGGCGTCCGCACGGAACTGGAGCGTCTCATCGAGCAGAAGGACGCCGCGGTGGCCGAGCGACGCCTCCCCAGGACGCACCCGTGGCCCGCCACCGACCAGCGCCTGCGTGGAGATGGTGTGATGCGGTGCCCGGAAGGGCCGGGCACGCACCAGCGGGCTTCGGCGGTCAAGCAGGCCGGCGACCGAATAGATCCGGCTGACAGCAACCGCCTCATCGTCCTCCAGCGGGGGCAGCAGGCCCGCAGCGCAGCGCAGCAGCAGCGTCTTCCCGATGCCCGGCGGGCCGCAGAGGGCCAGGTTGTGGTGCCCTGCCACCGCGATCTCGAGCGCCCGCCGTGCGACCTGCTGCCCGTCGACCTCCACCAGATCCGGGCCCGCCGCGCTCTCCGGGAGGGAGGCCGGCAGCGAGGCCGCGCCGGGCGCCATCATCTCCAGGCCGGCCAGGTGCCGGATCGCCTGTCCCAGGGTCGCGGCGCCGTAAGCGCGCACGCCCGCCGTGGCCGCCTCCCCGACCGATCCTCCCGGCACGATCATCTCGGGCACCCCCGCGTCGCGGACCGCTGCGGCCAGCGCCATCGTGCCGGCCACGGGGCGCAGGGCGCCATCAAGGGCCAGCTCGCCAACCAGGGCGGTTGCCGACAGGCGATCGCGGTGCGGCAACTGCCCGGACGCAGCGAGGATCCCGACTGCTATCGCCAGGTCATAGCCCGTGCCATCCTTTGGGAGATCGGCCGGGGAAAGATTGACCGTGATTCTTCGCGCCGGCACCTCGAAGCCACTGTTGCGCAGCGCGCTGCGCACGCGCTCGCGAGCCTCCTGTACCTGGCTCCCTGCCAGCCCCACGATGGTCAGCGCGGGCAGCCCGAAGGCGACGTCCACCTCGACACGCACCGGGACGCCGTCAACTCCGAGGATCGACGCACTGAGCGTCTCGGCCAGCACGGGCAGCACCTCCCCGTGGAGGCGCCCATGTCATGAGATGGACCGATGAAAGTGCCGGTCGCCCACCTGCTCGCCTCCCAGATTCCGGCGGCGACCGGCGAGGTGAACCTACGCGGCGGGGCTTATCGGGACGTTAGGCCGGGCTTATCGGTCAGGCGTGGGCCGACGCAGCCTCGATGGCGTCCTTCTCGAGCGCGGTGGCAAAGGCCAACACGCTCTTGCTGAGCGGTGCATCCGGACGGCTCGACATGAAGGGCTCACCGGAATTCAGGGCGCTGATGGCGGCTCGATACTCGTTGATGATGTGGCAGTCGATCTTCCGACCGAGCGCCGACTCCGCGTTGCTGACGTTGATGCCGGTGTACGCGTTCGATCGGTTCAGGACCAGTTGAACCTTGCTCTTCTCGTAGCCCAGGCTGTCCATCGTCTCGAGCACGAGGCGGACGTTCTTCAGACAGGAGAGGTCGGCGGTCATCACCACGAAGATGACGTCCGACTCGTCGAACAGTTGCAGGTTGAAGTCGTCGATCGCCTGCGACATGTCCACCAGGGTGAAGTCGTAGATACGCCGCGCCAGCGCCAGGATGTTCGTCATCACGGCTGGCGCCAGGCGCTGTCGCTCGA
>JBDSIN010000081.1:0-5244 GCA_039917955.1 Candidatus Limnocylindria bacterium | reverse complement strand
GGCCCGGAGCCATGCGATCCGGGGTCACCGCCTGGTGGTGGTAGCTGTTGACCTGCATGCCGTTGGGCTCGCCGACGATCATGGCGAACCGCGTTCCGGGCACCAGCCCGAGCGGATGGCGGGTCACTTCTGAAGACGGGTAGGGCAGGCCCGCATGACCCTCGAGGTGCTGCACGAGCGACCCTCCGGACAGGACGTTCAGCATCTGCATCCCGCGGCAGACGCCAAGCACCGGCACAGCCGCGTCGGTCGCCGCCCGGTACGCCCCCTCTTCGAGCGCGTCTCGACCGACCTCGATGCCTCGGCTGCCGTCGAGCGGCTCGCCGTAGCGGGCCGGATCAAGATCAGCGCCACCGGTCAGCAGCAGGCCGTCCATGGCACGGAAAGCCGCGCCGCGGATCTCGATGGAGGCGCCCTCGTCGATGGGCACCGGGATCGCTCCGGCGCGATCGAGCGCCTCGACGTAGCGTCCATTCTTCATGCGTGCCAGGTCGGCATCTGCGGCACGCGTCGGATCCGCCACGGTGAGGACGATGCGGGGCCGGTTCATCGATGCATCCTACGCCCGCGGCAACGAGTGGAAGTGGCCCTTGACAGACTGCCGCATCGAGAGGCATAGTTCGGTCACCGCTATATCGTGTCACGCTATAGCGGTCGCCGAGCGAGGACCGAATATGACCGATGAACTGGCCACCGACCTCGGTAGATTTGCCGAGCCGGCGCTGCTGGTCCTGACCAGCCTGGCGTCGGGAGCCAAGCATGGCTACGCGATCATGGGCGACATCGCCACGTTCAGCGGCGCGGTTATCGGCCCTGGCACGCTCTATGCCGTCCTGGCCCGCCTCGAGCGACGCGGGCTCATCGAGCCGCTCCCCGAGGACGAGCGACGACGTCCGTACCGCCTCACCACAGCCGGGGAACAGTCGCTCGAGTCGCAGCTGAACGAGATCCGCCACTTCGCATCGGTCGGGCTTGCCCGCCTCGACGGTTCGCCCGGCTGACGCCCGCGACGCGCCACCACCCTCACAGTGCCGCTTTCCGAGGAGAGGAACGATGAGGAACGTGATCACCCACAGCGCCGGCGGCTGAAAGGCCGAGCCGATGCAGGCACCCGCGACCGCCACCCGACTCGTCCTGCGCGCCTACCCCCGCGCCTGGCGTCTGCGCTACGGGCCTGAGATGCGCTCGCTGGTCACCGACCGGCGGCCCGGCTGGCTCGACCTGCTGGACCTGGTCGGTGGTGCACTCGATGCGCGCTTCCATCCACAGGTGGCGGTTCCTCGCCGCGTTCTGGCGACTGCCGCCGGGGCGCCGATGCCGCAGATGCCAACCCCCTCTCCCGTTCAGGCGTCATACGGTGTCGTCAGCGGGCCGCCCATCAGGGAGCTCAGCCGGCGGAACTTCATGCGCCGGGCGCTGGGCCTCGGCGCAGCGCTGCTCTCGATCGAGTTCCTGGGTGGCACGCTGGCGTTCCTGTGGCCGCAGATCCGGGGCGGCATCGGCTCCAAGTTCCGCGTCGGGACCATCGAAGAGATCCTGGAGAAGCAGCCGTCCTTCGCGAACGGGTGGCCATTCGCGGTCGGGGCGGCGCGCTCGTTCCTCATCAACGTGCCGGCGGCGAAGCAGCTGGCGCTGGGGCAGGAGACATCGATCCCGGATCCCAGCGCCGACCAGTTGCTGGCCCTGTGGCGCAAGTGTCCGCATCTTGGCTGCCAGGTGCCCCCGCTGTGCGACGAGCTCAAGCGGTTTACCTGCCTCTGTCATGGGAGCACCTACAACGTCATCGGCGAGAAGCTCAAGGAAGGGCCTGCGCCGCGGGGGATGGACCGGTTCGCGGTCAGCATCGACGACGAGGGGGTCGTTACCATCGACAGCTCGCAGATCACCGCCGGCGCGCTCGACCGGCAGGACCCGGAGGCACTGGCCTTCGTCGACGCGGCACCGTACGACATCAGGTGCCGATGAGGCGCCTGGGCTAGACGACATTGACCTCTCGGAGTGGCTCGTTACGCGCAATGCGCTCGTAGCCGAGCGGTCGCATGTCGAGCGTCTCGTAGTTGCCGGTGGCGATCCACTCGGCCAGGGCTCGTCCCGCGGCAGGAGCCTGCTGCAATCCGTGCCCGGAGAAGCCGTTCGCGAACAGGAAATTCGTGACCTGCGGATGCGGACCGATGACCGCGTTGTGATCGAGCGTGTTGACCTCGTAGTGGCCGGCCCATGCGTCGAGCAGGCGGATCGCCTCGAAGGCGGGTACGCGGTGCGCAATCCCCGGCCAGATCACGTCCTCAAACCAGCCTCGGTCAACGTCGAGTTCGAACGTCTCGGGGTCAGGCTGATCGCCGCGCGGTGAGGCGCCGGCGATGTAGTTGGGCCCCTCGGGGCGGAAGTAGACGCCCGACGGATCGATCACCAGCGGCGAACCGTCGATACGGGTGCGGCAATCAAAGTGAAAGACCATCCGTTTGCGAGCCTCGACCGGCAGATGGAGCCCGGCCATCGCAGCGACCCGTCCGGCCCGCGGTCCGGCGGCGTTGACCACCCAATCGGCCCCGATCCGGCGACCATCGGTCAGACGAACTCCGGTGGCCCGGTCGCCGTCGCGCTCCACCTCGGTCACCTCGCCCGCCAGGTACTCCACGCCGACGGACCGCGCCTTGCGGCGGAACGCCTGCAGGAGGGCGTAGGCATCGAACCAGCCTTCGTTCGCGAGGCCCAGCGAGCCGGCCGCCAGGTCGTCGACCCGCAGCCACGGGAAGCGGGCGACCAGCTCGGTCGGGGAGAGCAGCGCGACCGGCACGTCGAGAGCGCGCTGGATCGCGTGGTTCGACTCCAGGATCGGCAGGCCCGCAGGCGTTGCGAGGAAGAGGTAACCGCCCTCCACGAAGTCGATCTCCGGGTCCGGTTGTCCGGCCACGCCCAGCCATTCGCCGAGATGCTTGATCAGTCCGATCCCGAAGCGGCTGATCTCGATGTTGAGCGGGGTGCTGAACTGCATCCGGATGGAGGCCGCTGAAAGCGTGGTCGAGGCGGTGCGATAGGTGAGGTCCCGCTCGATGACGACGATTCTGCCGGTCCAGTCGGGGCGCTGAGCGAGGAAGGTCGCGACTGAACTGCCGACGATGGCGCCACCGATGATGACGACGTCGGCGCGGTCAGTTGGCTCCACGCCGCGATGGTATCGGTTCATTCCAGCCGCCGACGCGCTGCTGCGCGCGCCCAACCGATGAGCGCGCCCGTGGACACGCCCAAGCCGTACACTGCGCTCCCCATGGCCAGCAAGCCGGTCATCCTCACCGTCGACGACGACCTGCCCGTCCTGCGTGCGGTCGAGCGCGACCTGCGCACCCGCTACGGGCAGGACTACCGGATCGTGGCCGCCAATTCCGGTGCCGAGGCCCTCGAGGCGGTCCGCCAGCTCACCCAGCGCGGCAGCGCGATAGCGGTCCTCGTGTCGGACCAGCGAATGCCACAGATGACCGGGGTCGAATTCCTGGCCGCGGCGATCGAGCTCCAGCCCGATGCCAAGCGCGTGCTCCTCACGGCCTACGCCGATACCGATGTGGCTATCCGCGCGATCAACGAGATCCGACTCGACCACTACATCCTCAAGCCGTGGGATCCGCCCGACGAGAAGCTCTATCCGATCCTGGACGACCTCCTGTCGGACTGGAGCGCCACGTTCCAGCCGCCATTCGATGGGCTGCGGCTGCTGGCCGGGCGCTGGGCGCCGGGCGGGCACCAGATCCGCGATTTCCTGACGCGGAACCAGGTCCCCTACGCATGGCTTGACCCGATCGACGACGAGGCCGGACGTCGGCTGGCCGCCTCGCTCGAGCAGGGAGATGCGGTCGATCCGGCGATTCCGGTGGTGCTCTTCCCCGACGGGACGGTGATGCGCGACCCCACGACGCGGCAGATCGCCGAGCGGATTGGACTGCAGGTCAAGGCCGCGCTGCCCTTCTACGACATGGTGATCGTCGGGGGAGGTCCTGCGGGGTTGGCCGCCGCGGTCTACGGTGCGAGTGAAGGTCTGAAGACGCTCCTCGTCGAGCGCGAGGCACCCGGCGGCCAGGCCGGAACCACCAGCCGCATCGAGAACTACCTCGGCTTCCCGGCGGGCCTGTCGGGTGCCGATCTGGCCCGCCGCGGCCTGGCCCAGGCGCGTCGGCTCGGCGCCGAGATCCTCAGCTCCGACGAGGTGACCGGGATTCGACGCGAGGATCCGTACCGGGTCGTTACGCTGGCGAGCGGCGCCGAGATCTCCTGCCACGCGGTCGTGGTATCGACCGGGGTCAGCTATCGCCAGCTCGAGCTTCCCGGTGCGGCGGAGTTGGCCGGGGCCGGGATCTACTACGGTGCCGCCACGACCGAGGCGGCCCTGTATCGCGACCAGGAGGTCGGCGTCGTCGGCGGCGGGAACTCGGCCGGCCAGGCGGCGGTCCATCTCGCCCGCTTCGCGAAGCGCGTGGTGCTGATGGTGCGCACCTCCGAGCTGTCGGCGATGAGCCAGTACCTGATCGACCAGATGGCGGCGATTCCCAACATCGAGATCCGCTTCAACACCTCGATCAGCGCCGTGCACGGCGAGAGCCACCTCGCATCGGTCACCGTTGCCGGCCCCGACGAGGAGGAAGAGTTGGCGCTGGCGGCGCTCTTCGTCTTCATCGGTCAGCAGCCTCGCACCGAGTGGCTCGAGGGATCGGTACTGCGTGACCAGGGAGGCTTCGTCATCACCGGCGCGGCACTCCTCGAGGACGGGAAGCCGCCGGCCGGCTGGGGGAGCACCCGTGAGCCGTTCCTGCTCGAGGCGAGCCTGCCGGGCGTCTTCGCCGCGGGGGACGTCCGACATCGGTCGATCAAGCGGATCGCCAGTGCGGTCGGCGAGGGGGCCATGTCCGTGCAGTTCGTCCACCAGTACCTCGCGGGACTCTAGGCCGACGCGCCGATGACGCTGGAGGCGCTGCGCGCCACGCCGCTCTTCGCAGAGCTGTCGGAGGAGCACCTGGAGCGCCTCGCCGCACATGTCGTGCCGATGCAGCTCGCCGCCGGCGAGTTGCTGATCACCGAGGGAGACCAGGCGGATGACCTGTTCGTGGTCGTCTCGGGTGAGCTCGACGTCACCAAGCGTTCCGGCAACGCCGAGATTCCGCTGGCGCGGGTCGGACCCGGGGCGATCCAGGGTGAGCTTGCCGCGCTCGAACGAGGCCGACGCATGGCATCGGTCCGCGCCCTGACCCCTGCCGA
>JBDSIN010000080.1:0-3639 GCA_039917955.1 Candidatus Limnocylindria bacterium | reverse complement strand
CTTCGGCTCGGCCATCCGCTATCGCGTGGATCGCAGGGCGCGCCAGTTGGTGGTCTGGCCCTTGCGCAGTTCGGTGCGCGCTCGAGCACGAAGCCGGACGAACGGCTCGGCCTCGGCCAGGATCAGGTCCTCGGCATCGACGTCGAAGGGCAGCATGATGGCCACCGGTCGGCCGCGCTTGGTGACCAGGAACGCCTCACCCTCCTCGGCACGTCGCACGATCTCGGAGGCTCTGGCCTTCAGCTCCCGTATCCCCACACTGCTCATGCTGCTGCCTCCGATTTCACGATGTAGGCCGTTAGGTGACTACATTAGCATGCTCGGCGGGCCGCGGCCACGGAACGCGCGGCGCGGCCGAAAGAGCTCGCGCCCTTACCAGTCGCCGACGATTTCGATACGGACGATCACCTCGTGCTCCGCCGGCAAATGCTCCTGGATAAGACCAGCATGGTCGCCGTCGGTACAATGCGGCTGAAGGTCGAGCCGAAGGAAGCGACGTACTCACCGGAGCTATCCCCATGGATCTCCCCATCCGCTTCTTTACCACGCCGAGCGGTGCCCGTATTGCGTATGCCACGATCGGCGAGGGGCCGCCCCTGGTGTGGTGCCCAAAGTGGATCTCTCACCTCGAACGGCTCTGGGCCCACTCCGCCTTCCGAAGCTTCATGCGGACGCTGGCCGGCCGGCACACCGTCGTCCTCTACGACCGCTACGGATGCGGTCTCTCGGACCGCGATCGGACGGACTTTTCGCCCGCCGCAGACGTCGCCGTCCTCGAGGCTTTGGTCGATCACTTGGAGCTCGCGCGGTTCGCCCTCGTCGGCGTTTCGGCCAGCGGACCACACACGATTGCCTACGCGGCGCGTCATCCGCAACGTGTGACCCACCTCATCTGCTACGGCACGTGGGCGCGGTTCGACGAAGCTGCACGCGATCTATCCGAGGCCACGCACGCCATGCTGCGCGATCACTGGGGTGTCGGCTGGAGACTGCTGACCGATCGCTACATCCCCGGGGCAGACGAGGCGACCCACCAATGGTTCGCGGCACTGCAGCGCGACGCTGCGACGCCGGAGATGGCGGACGAGTTGCGCCTCGCCGGACTCAACTCGGACGTGAGCGAGCTCGCCGTTCGGGTCGCGGTCCCGGCCACGGTCATCCACCGACGCGCTGACCTCGGACTGCCAGTCGAGTTCGGCCGGCAGCTGGCGGCGTTGATTCCCGGCGCCACATTCGTCCTGCTCGAGGGCGACAACCACCTCCCGTGGTTCGGGGACGCGCCATCCGTCCTGCGCGCCATCGCCGCCGCCCTCGGAGACCCTCAGCCCCTGGCCACCATCTCCAGGAGCAGTGGGAATGGTCTCTCGAAGCGTGAGGTCGAGGTGGCGCTGCTGGTGGCACGTGGCTTGAGCAACCGGCAGATCGGGAGGACCCTCACCATCTCGGAGCGGACCGCCGAGGCTCACGTCGCCCACATCCTCGACAAGCTGGCCATGACATCACGGTCGCAGGTCGCAGCCTGGACGGCCGAAACCGGTCTGCTCATGGAGAGCTGAGCCGACCGCCCTCACCAGCTCGGCGTTGCTGCCGATCGAGTACGTACCCCCAGAAATGCGTACCGGCATACGGGACCTCACGGATGCGCTGACCTGCCGACGGGTCGGACACTCGTCTCTCCAGGATGCAAGGAGAAGAGACGATGCTGGCGATGCAACGGAGTGACGTGCCGATCGCGATCGAGGTTGGCGGGGTCGAGCTGCGGATGCGCGAGGCGGGCGACGCCTTCTACTGGGGGCCGGGCCACGCCCCGGAAGCGCTCGACGACTGTGAGTACGTGGACTTCTCGCCAACCGAGGCGTTCGCAAGAGTGATCGCCCACATCAAGGGTCAGTGAGCCGGTGAACCCGAGCACCGCCAGCGACTGGCGAACGAGCATGCGCGCCCGCCATCCGGAGGCCGATGGCTACGTCGAGCGCGACGGCGCCCGGATCTTCTACGAGGTGTTCGGCACGGGAGAGCCGACCATCCTGATGCTGCCTACGTGGTCGGTGCTCCACGCTGCGCATGGGCGCTTCCAGATCGCAGACCTGGCGCGCCATCATCGCGTGGTGACGTTCGACGGACGTGGCAACGGGCGCTCGGATCGCCCAAAGGGAGCGGCCGCCTACGATGATGGCCAATTCGTCGCCGATGCCCTGGGCGTGCTTGACGCCACCGGGACTGAGCGGGCCGTCGTCATCGGCTGTTCACAGGCAACCCAATGGCTGTTGCGACTGGCGGCCGAGCACCCCGATCGGGTGCTGGCGGCAGTGGCGAGCGGTACGAACCTCCCCCTTACGCCCGGTCACCCATCGCCCGCCGACATGGTGCCGTTCCACGACCGCTATCGGTCCAGCGACGGCTGGGCGAAGTTCAACGCGGCCTACTGGCGCGACCATTACGAGGACTTTCTGCGCTTCTTCTTCTCGCAGGTGTGGACCGAGCCGCACTCGCACAGGGTCATTGACGACTGCGTGACCTGGGGCCTTGAGACCACGCCACAGACGCTCATCGACACGATCGACGCCCCTGGCATTACGGAGGCGGAGAGCATCGATCTCGCGCGCCGGGTCCAGTGCCCGATGCTGGTGATCCACGGCGGCAACGACGCAGTTACCCCCGTCGAGCGTAGCGTCCGATTGGCCCGGGAGACGAATGGCCGCCTGGTGATCCTCGACGGCGCCGGCCACTGTTCAGGGAACCGCGATCCCGTCAGGTTCAACCTTCTCGTCCGAGAGTTCATTCAGTCGGTTCTCCCACCTCCCCCGAAGGTGACGAGCTGGACCCGCGCGCTTAGCCGTCCTCGGCGCGTGCTCTTCGTCCCGTCCGGCGCCGGCCTCCATACCGCCCGGCGAGACATGGCGATCGCAGATGCGCTCCGCGCCCTCAGGCCCGGCCTCCGAATCGAGTGGCTGGTTTCCGCCCCCGTCCGGCAGCTGCTGGAAGAGCGCGGTGAGGCGATCCATCCGGCGAGCGATGAGCTCGCGAGCCTGGCAGCACCCCCGGAACACGATGCGGACGATGAGCCGCCCAGCTTCGACGCCTGGCGCCGCATGGATGAAGCACTGTTCGTCAACTTCATGGTCTTCAACGATCTAGCCGCGCGGGAGCCGATCGACCTCGTCATCGCCGACGGCGCGTGGCAGATCGACCATTACCTGCACGAGAACCCGGCGCTGAAGCGCTACCTGTATGCATGGCTGACCGATACCGTTGGCTGGCTACCGGTGCCCGAGGGTGGCGAGCGTGAGGCGCTGCTGACCGCCGACGCGAACGCCGAAATGCTGGAGCAGGTCGAGCGCTACCCGCGCGTTCGGGACCGAGCGATCTACCTCGGCGATCCGGCCGATCTAGCATCAGGCACCTTCGGTCCCGGACTGCCTCTGATTCGCGAGTGGACCCGCCAGCACTTCACGCTCAGTGGCCGCCTCGAAAACCCCGACGCCACCAAGGTCGTGGCGTCGACCTTGGTGGCTCTGCTCTGAGACGTGATGGTTGGTGTCGGGTGGTGGTCTTGACTGACCGGCTACGAACGCTGGGACGACTTGCAGGCTGTTGGTCTGCAGGCGCTCGGCGTCGCTCCGCATGGACCCATCGGCC
>JBDSIN010000079.1:0-5815 GCA_039917955.1 Candidatus Limnocylindria bacterium | reverse complement strand
GTCACGAAGTCGGCGGGGAACCATTGCGCCCACGAATCGCGGTCGTGGTTCCAGTCGAGGGTGCTGAAGGCGACGATGCCTGCGTCGAGCCACGGGTTGCCGACATCGGAGATCCTGCGGGTCGCCTCGCCGCACGACCGGCACGCGATCTGCACCCCGTCGATCCACGGCTTGTGCGGCGAGTGCCCGTCGAACTCGTCCCAGCCGGCGACGGCCCGGTCGCGCAGTTCATCGTGCGAGCCGATCACCTCCCAGTTCCCGCATGCCGCGCACTCCCAGATCGGCAGCGCCAGGCCGTAGTAGCGCTTCTTGCTGATCATCCAGTCGCTCATGTTGCGGAGCCAGTCGATCTCCCGTTCCTCCAGGCCGATGCCGTCAGGAAGCCAGTTGACCTTCCGGGTCACGGCACTGATCGGGGCGCGCAGCGGGTCCATGGCGATGAACCACTCGTCCACCAGGCGGAAGACCAGCTGCGTGCTGCAGCGCCAGCAGACCGGGTAGTGGTGCAGGTAGCGCTCCTTGGCCACCAGCAGGCCCTTGCGCTCGAGGTCGGCGGCAATCTCCAGCGGCAGTTCGCGGTCCTCGTCGTGAGTCGCGCCGGCAAACCTGCCCGTCTGCCACCCGTAGCCATCCCGGAAGATGCCGGCCTCGTCGATCGGGTCGAGCACGGCCAGGCCGAGCGCCTTCGACAGCGCGAAGTCCTCCTGGCCGCAGCCGGGAGCGATGTGCACGATCCCGGTCCCCTCCTCGTCCGACACCTCGTCCCAGGCGATCACGCAGTGCTCCACGCCGGCCTGCACCGGCAGCTCGTCGTACGGGCCGGCGTAGGTCAGGCCGATCAGCTCGCTGCCGGCAGCCTCGGACATGACCGCGGCCTTCGGGGCGACCCGCGCCTTTGACCCGCGCGAGACCCACCAGCGTCGCCCGCCGTCGCCCTCCACCAGTTGGTAGATGAGCTGCGGTTGGACGGCGGCGGCGACATTGCTCGACAGGGTCCAGGGGGTGGTGGTCCAGACCAGGAGGTCCTCGCCCTCGTGGCCCGGAGCGGTGATCGGCAGACGGACGGTCAGCGAGAGGTGGCGGAGCTCGCGATACCCCTCGGTGGCGATCTCCTGGTTCGACAGGCCGGTGCCGCAGCGTGGGCACCACGGCATCACGTCATGACCCTTGTAGATCAGCCCGCGCTCCTGGCAGGTCTTCAGGAAGGCCCAGATCGAGTAGTTGTTCTCGTCGGAGTTCGTGTAGTAGGAGTCTTCCCAGCGCATCCACATCCCGAGGCGCTGACTCTGCTCAGTGATCCGGTCGGCGAACCGCTGGACCCGCGCCTTGCAGAATTCCACGAAATGATCGACCCCGTAGGTCTCAATGTCACGCTTGCTGGTGAAGCCGAGCTCCTTTTCGGCCTCGACCTCGATCCACAGGCCCTGGCAGTCGAACCCGTTCTGATAGCGCTGCCGTTCGCCGAGCATCGAGTGGTAGCGGATGAACAGGTCCTTGTACGTCCGCCCCCAGGCGTGGTGCACCCCCATCGGGTTGTTGGCGGTGATCGGTCCGTCCAGGAACGAATAGCGGCGATCCGACCCCTCGTTGCGGGCCAGGTAGCGCTCCTCGGTGCGCGCCGCACGCCAGACCTCGATCTGCTCGCGCTCGAGCGCCGCGACGTCCAGCTTGTTCGATACCGGTTTGAACACGATCTCTCCAGATAGCACGAATCCCGCCCCAGACCCGGGACGGGATCTCACTCCCGCGGTACCACCCGCGCTTGACCGATGCCGGTCGCCCGGCTTCGATCCACTCGTACCGCCACGGGTCCGTGAAACGCGGACCGGTGGCGCCGCCCTGACATCGGGTGGGGAACCCGGGAGGCGTTACCCACGGCAGTTGCCGCTTGGCACCTCCGGCTCGGGAGAGATCGCAATCGCCTCGCGCCCGCCCACTCACACCCTCTGGGCTCGCTACCTGGGCTCGATGTCGGCGAGAGCGCTGGCTCCGTCACGGCCGTCTTTGACTGTGCGCGGATCGTGGCAGCGCGGACGGCGCTTTGTCAATCCGACCTAGGCGACCGCCGCCCGAGCAACGAGCGCAAGGGCACACACTGCCGTCATCGAAACGAGTGGGCCCAGTCGCGGGTACCACACGCGGGCGGCAGCTGCACCAAGCGCGCCGCCGATTCCGCCAAGCGCCAGCGCCAGCGTGAGCAGGCGGGCATCGGTCGGCGAGAAGATCGCTCCGCCGATCACCCAGGCGATCCACACGACTGCAGCGGCCGCCAATGGCGCCCCGAGGACGAGCGCCTCGGTGATCGTCCGAACGTCGATGCGCACCCGAGACCTGACGACCGTCCGGGCGCTGACGCGAGGAGCCGCAACGCTCGCAACCGCGGCCGCCGGCGCGGCCATGGCAGCCGTCGCCGGACGCAGGCTCCTGCGCGGAAGCTGCAGCCACGATGGCCGCCGCCACGCCGCTCGCTGCCTCGGCCGCGAACGCGGCCGTGCACGCGGCACCGCGGTGATTGCCGGGGTGGGCGGCGCGACCGGGGTCGGCGGTGCGGACGGCGCCATTGCCTCCACGATCGGTTGCGGAGTCGGCGCATCGGCCCTCGCCAGCTCGGCCGCTGCAAGCCGCTCCGATGCGGCCGACGCTTCCGCGGCCGCTCGCTCAGCTACCAGCCGTTCCTCCAGAAGCGCCCGCTCGATGCCGGTGAGTGACCGTCGCGGCGGCACAGGCAGTGGCGCGGCGGGGACGACCACGGCGACCGGCGACCGGGAAGCGATCGCCGCCTCCATTCGCTGCTGCACGCGCGCCGCGGTGCCGAGCGCCTCGATCAGTTCGGTCTCGCTGGCGGCCGCGATGGCCAGTCTGCCGAGGTCGGTGGGGATCACGATCATGGTCGGCGTGGCCGCCAGCCGCACCACGTCGATCTGCTCCTCGCCGCGCAGTTCCGCGCGACCGAGCGACCAGCCGAGCGCGCCGAAGCGCGCCCGCAGGGTCGTCCTGCCCGCACCAAGTACCGTCACGCGGGTCAGCGAACCACGGATCAGGGCGTAGCGGCGTTCCCCGGTGAGCCAGCGGAGATGCACCGTCCCCGGCTCGATCGCCACCGATACCGAGAAGACGAACAGCGCCAGAAAGAGTGCGGAAGCGACCGCCAGGGAGCCCGCGATCGCCAGTCCCACGCCGCCGATTCCGCCGAGCATCCAGCCGCCCGCACCGGCACTGGCGCCCGCCAATGCGAAGACGAGCGGCGCGGCGAGCAGGCGGACCGGGCTGCGGGCAAGGCGCAGCCTGGCGATCGGGGTGATCTCCTCAGACATCGGCCGCACCTTCTAAGGTAACGCGGTAGGCCAGGCGGCACGGATACGCCGGTCGGCGGCAGTAGCCGGCTGGGTGGTCCTAGTAGATGGGCGTCAGCCAGTGACGATAGGCGTCCATGCGGCCGCGCGCCGCATCGAAGTAGATCTTGTGCAGGCGACGGCTGATCGGTCCGGGCTTGCCGTCTCCCACCGTGCGGCGGTCGATCTCGATCACCGGTGCCAGCTGCGCCCCGGTGCCGCACAGGAAGACCTCATCGGCGCTGTACAGCTCGGTGCGGTCCACCGTGCGCTCGATGACGCCGATCCCGAGGTCTCCGGCCACGTCGATCAGGTGTCGGCGGGTGATCCCCTCCAGCACGTTGTCGCTGATCGGGGGTGTCACCAACAGGCCCTCACGGACCAGGAAGATGTTCTCCGCGCTTCCCTCGCTGACGTGCCCGTCCTGAGTCAGCATGATCGCCTCGTCAAACCCGTTCAGTTGCGCCTCGGTCTTGGCAAACGCGCCGTTGACGTACGAGCCGGTGAGCTTGGCACGCGCGGGGATGGCGTTGTCGTCCGTTCGCCGCCAGGTGCTCACCTGCGCACGAATCCCGGCCTCGGTGTCGATGTACTTCCCGAACGGCATGGCGAAGATGGTGAGGTCGGACTCGAGGTTGTGCAGCCGGACGCCGATCGATTCACTCGACTTGTAGACGATCGGTCGCACGTACGCGTCCTCGCGCAGCCCGTCTCGCCGAAGGAGCTCGACAGTCAGACCGACGAGCTCCTCGGGTGTGTGTGGCACCGTCATGTGAAGGAGCTTCGCGGAACGATGAATGCGCTGGTAGTGCGCCAGCAGGTCGAGCCCGAAGAGTTGCTGCTCGTCGGCGTTCCAGTACGCGCGGATCCCCTCGAAGACCGCCGTGCCGTAGTTGAATGCGTGGGTGGTGACGCTGATCTGCGCCTCTGCCAGCGGGACGAACCCGCCGCGGATGAACGCCCAGAGGTTGGCCGTGTGGTCCGCGTCGGCGGTGGCCGTAGTGGTTCCCTGCTTCAGCAACGCAGCCTCCTCAGCTGGCGTGCCGCGCCTCAGGCGCGGTGTCCCGGCCAGCGAGACCCAGTATACCGAGCCGCCTCACCGGGCTTCGTGCCACGAGACGCCACTGAATCAGTGGGGCACCACGGCGACCGGCAGCAAGAGGGCCGCAGCCACGTAGGTGAGGTAGATCGGGCCACCCATCAGGAGCGACCATGCCGTCAGACGGCCGCGGCGAACCATCGAGCCGAAGATGAGCAATGTCGCGACGAACGCCGCGCCGGCCGAGGCGAAGGCGAGCGCGCTGCTGGCGCTGAACGCCCACTCGGTGAAGAGGATCCCGAGCACGGTCGGCAGACAGCTCTGGAAGACCATCGCCCCGGTGATATTGCCCATCGCCAGGGTGTCCTTGCCGGAGCGCACCCAGATCACGCTGTTGAACTTCTCGGGCAGTTCGGTGGCGATCGGCGCGATGATCAGCGCGAGGATCTTGGGGTCCAGACCGATAACGGTCGAGAGGTGCTCCACCGCCCCGACAAACACCTGTGCGCCGATGATGATCAGTCCGAGGGCGGCCACCACCTGGACCACGATGATCCGCAGGTGCGGCGCAGCCTCACTCGACTCCCCGACGCCGGCCTCCCGGGGCAGGATGTCGATGTCGATCGACCGTGCGCCACCACCGGTGATCCGGCTGAGGTGGAGCCGGTTCAGATCGCTGGCGTCGTTCTCCTCCGGCGGGTCGGTGAAGTGGGCGCGCACGTAGAACGCATAGATCGCCACCAGGACGGCGGCGACCGCCCAGCGCGCCCCGCTGAGGCTCGCTGGCAGAAACGCCGTCCCGATCGCCAGCGCATAGGCGACCACGAAGAAGATCACGTCGCGCCCCAGAACGGTGACGTTGACCTTCAGGTCGGTCCCGCGCTTTCCGCCTCGGGCAACGATCAGGATGGCAAGCCCGGTGACGAACATCGCCAGCGTGGCAAGCATGAAGGGCGCTCCGAGGATGGCGCCGACCCCGATCTCCGCCGAGTTGACGGAGCCGCCTCCAAAGAAGACCGGCCCAAGGATGGCGATGACCGGGATCAGGGTCTCCGGCATCGCGGTCGCGACCGCCGCCAGGACACTGCCGACCGCGCCCTCCGCCAGGTTCAGGCGGTGGCCGAACCATTCGATCCCGTTGGTGAACAGCTCGGCACCAAGCAGGATCAGCGCAAGCGCGGCGAACAGGAGCACGAGGTCCACGACAGTCAGCCTCCGATCTTCGCCGAGAACGCGGCCAGCGCGATGGTCCCCGCCAGGAGTGCCACCGCCGTCGCCGCAGCGAGTGCGTAACGGACTTCGCGCCCCCGTACGAATGCGGCGAGCGCAGCGAGCAGGTGCCCAATCGGCGTCAGAACCAGCAGGAGCAGTCCGGCTGACGTGATGCTAGCAAGGTCCAGCACAACGCCCACCGCGACCGTGACGAAGGAAGCGATCGCACCAA
>JBDSIN010000078.1:0-3148 GCA_039917955.1 Candidatus Limnocylindria bacterium | reverse complement strand
GAGGCGGCGACTTCGAAGCGGTCAGTACCTGGTACATCGGCCTCAACGCCGGCGCCTGCCTGCGCGTTCTTGCTCTCGACAATCCCAGCCGGCTCGTGATCGACGTCGAGCAATGAACCACCCACGGTCGAACATCGCGGCACCGATGATCTCGACGCCGGCCACGATCCGTGCGGCCTCGGTGATTGGACTGGTCGCCCTGTCACTGGGACTCCTGGCGCAGCTCCTGTTTGTTGAGGCGGCCATTGGCATCAACGTGCCGATCTCCACGGCCGCCGTATTGCTTGCCGGCTGGATCGTCCGTGACTCGTCAGCGCCGGTACCCCGCCCACTGGACGCGTGGTTTGCACCCGGAGCGCTGATCCTGTCCGCGTTCGTCGCGCTACGAGGCGACCCCATCCTGCTGGCGCTCGACGTGTTGGGCGCGATGGCACTCACCGGTGCGGCGCTGGCCAGCTTCAGCGGCGTCCAGGTCGTGGAGCGCTCCTTCCCTGCGATCGTGGCACTGGCAGCCCATCTGTCGCGGTCAGCGTTCGTCGCCGGTGGTCGCCCACTGGTGGCGCTGGCCCGCACCGTGCCGATGCTCAGGGTCAGTTCCCGCGGGGGCCGTTGGACGCCCGTCGCGCGGGGCGTGCTCATTGCCGCACCGCTGGTCCTCGTGTTCGTCATCCTCTTCGCATCGGCCGACGCGGTGTTCTCGCGCCTGGTGGGCGACCTGCTGGACTGGCACCTCGACCTGGGCAGCCTGCCGGGTCGGCTGGTCGTCGCGGCCGTGGCAGCCTGGCTGGCGGCCGGGCTGCTGGTCTTCGTATCGGTGGGAGAGGAGCATGTGCCTGACGCCGACGTGCTCGAGGCATGGGAGCGGCGACCTCGCCTTGGCGCAACCGAGGCAGTCACCGTCCTGATCGTGCTCGACCTGCTGTTCGCGACGTTCGTTGCGCTGCAGGGAGCGTACCTGTTCGGCGGTCGCGACACGCTGGCGGCAAGCGGCCTCACCTACGCGGAATACGCACGGCGTGGGTTCTTCGAGCTGCTTGCGGTGGCGCTCGTGGTCGGAGGGCTGACCCTGGCGCTGGAGAGCTTCGTCCGGCGTCGAACGCGCGCGTATCTGGTGGGCGCCATCAGCCTGGTGATCCTGACCGTCGCGGTCCTGGCATCCGCCCTGCTGCGGCTGCGCCTGTACCAGGAGGCGTATGGATGGACGGAGCTGCGCTTCTACGTTCTGGCGGCGATCGCCTGGCTCGCGATCGGTTCGCTGACGGCGGTCTTCACCCTGGCCACCAACCGAAGCCGATGGCTCCCGCACGCAATGCTGGTGGTCTCCTTCGCATTCGCGCTGGCGTTCAACCTCATCGGACCGGTGCGGCTGGTCGCCGAGCGCAATATCGAGCGCGCGATACACCCCGAGCTCGTGGCACCTGGCGGCGAGTTCGGCCTCGACATCGCGTACCTCGCATCGCTCGGCGATGACGCGATCCCCGTCCTCGCAGAGCATCGGTGTGATCTCCTCGCGTCCTTGCATGTCGAGGCGGAGGCTGCCCTGCGGGACCAGGTCTACTGGCTCAGGCACGATGAGCCGGGCCGAGCCTGGCAGGCCTGGAACCTCTCCCGCGAGAGCGGCCGAGACACGTTTGTTGGAACACCCACCGTCAAGATGATCTGCCTGCTTTCGGCCCCCTAGCTGTAGTTCCCAAACACGTTGTTGACAACCGAGAGCCTCCGTGCACGGTGTGAGGTGTTCAGCACCCACAACGGCAGGAGGCTCTCGTGGCGCATCCTAACGCGCGTCTATCGGTGTTCGGCCGCCAGCTGCTGGTGAGCCGGGTGGTGGGGCAGGGCTGGCCGGCAGCCGAAGTGGCCAACCAGCTCGGCGTCAGCCGAGCCACCGCCTACAAGTGGCTGCGCCGCTACCGCGCCGAGGGCAGCCCGGGCCTCGAGGATCGCTCTTGCCGGCCGCACCGCTCGCCGCAGCGTCTGCCCGATGAGCAGCTGGCCGCCATCCTGCGCGCCCGCAGCCGCCGCTACGGACCGCACCGCCTGGCGCCGCTGACCGGCCACCCGCCCTCGACCATCTATCACGCCCTGCGCCGCGCCGGCATGAGCCGCCTGCGCCACGCCGACCGACTGACCGCCGCACCGGTGCGCTATGAAGCCTGCCATCCCGGCGCCCTGCTGCACGTCGACCACAAGAAGCTGGGACGGGTGCCGCCCGGTGGCGGTCACCGCGTGCTCGGCCGGGCGGCGGCACCCGATCACAAGCGCAGCCGCGTCGGCTACGACCACTTCGAGGTCTTCATCGACGACGCGTCGCGGCTGGCGGCCGTGGTCCAGGTGCCCGACGAGCGGGGTGAGAGTGCGGCGCACGCGCTGGAGCTGGCGGCGGCCGAGTTCGCCGCGGTCGGCATCCGCATCGAGCGGGTGCTGACCGACAACGGCGCCAGCTATCGCAGCCGGGCCTTCGCGGCGCTGCTCGAACGGCTCGACGCGCACCACCGCTGGACGCGACCCTACCGGCCGCAGACCAACGGCAAGGCCGAGCGCTTCATCCGCACCCTGCTCGACGAGTGGGCCTATCTGCGCCCCTATCGCTCCAATGCCGAGCGCCTGGGGCGCTACCCCGCTACCTCGCCTTCTACAATCAACGTCGACCGCACACCGCTATCCGAGGGCTGGTCCCACTGGCGGCTGTCAACAACGTCCTGAAGCATCACACCTAGCGGCGGGCTCGGCTGCATCCGTTAGGATCGGTCTGACCCAAGCAGCAATTGCGGAGACTTCATGCCAGACCGACCGACACCCCCGACCGGCACCCTGGATCTGACCAAGGGCTACACGGCCCGGTTGAAGACCGAGCGGGGCGAGATGACCTGCGAGCTCTTCGCGGCCGATGCACCGCTGACCGTGGAGAACTTCATCAACCTGGCGCGCGCCGGCTACTACGACGGCACCACCTTCCACCGCGTGATCCCCGGTTTCATGGCCCAGGGCGGCGACCCGACGGGCACCGGCACGGGAGGACCGGGCTACACCTTCCGCGACGAGGTATCGGCGGCGCGTCGTCACGCTGGACCAGGCGTCCTCTCGATGGCCAACTCGGGCCCAGGGACCAACGGCTCGCAGTTCTTCATCACTTTCGCCCCAACGCCGC
>JBDSIN010000077.1:0-9042 GCA_039917955.1 Candidatus Limnocylindria bacterium | reverse complement strand
TCGTCCACGCACCCATCGTAGTCGCGAGGGCCAGCCGTTGACACAGGGCCAATTGGACCGATACCGTGCAGCGGTCAACTGAGACGCAGGCGAAAGGAGACGCACCGATGACCACCGTTCACGTCGCGCGCCCCCGCCTGACAGGGAGGCTTCCTCGGTCCTGACCGACCGCAGCGGCCCCTCCCCGCGGCCACGGGCGCGCTCCACCCGCCCATCGTTGACCCTCATGCGTGGAGAGACACCTTGAAGCTCGTTCCCCACGCCGCGCCCGACGCGGCTCCTCCGCTGCTCGCCGGCACGGTGATGCGTGCTCGCAGCGGCTTCTACACCGTTCAAACCGACGACAACGGCACCGTCGAGTGCCAACTCCGCGGGCGCATCAAGCGGGTGCGCAGCGGGACCGACCTGGTGGTGATCGGCGATCGGGTCCACCTGACCGCGCGCCCCGACGGGAGCGGCACCATCGAAAAGGTGGAGACGCGCCGTTCCCAGTTCAGCCGACGGCAGCCGGGACCGCGCGGCAGCTGGAAAGAGGACGTCATGGTGGCGAACCTCGACCAGGTGCTGGTCGTCTTCGCCTGCGCCGATCCGATGCCGCACCTGCGCATGCTTGACCGCTTCCTGGTCGCCGCCGAGCACAACGAGGTCGAGGCCGCGGTGGTGGCCAACAAGGTCGACCTGGTCGGCATGGCCGCCGCCCGCGAGATCTTCTCCGGCTACGAAGCGATCGGATACCCGGTGCTCTATGTCTCGGCCCGCGAGGGGATCGGGGTCGAGGGGCTGGCCGACCGCCTGGCCGGCCGCATCAGCGTCGTAACGGGTCCGTCCGGCGTCGGCAAGTCGACGCTGCTCAACGCAATCCAGCCCGGGCTGCGGATCGAGACCGCCGAGGTGAGCGAATCCCTGCACAAGGGAAGGCACACCACCACGTCGGCGGAACTCCATCCGCTGGTCGCCGGCGGCGGCGCCGTGGCCGATACGCCGGGCCTCCGGGAACTTGGCCTCTGGCAGATCCCCGATGAGGCGCTGGCGTGGTGCTTCCCCGAGATGCGCGAGCACCTGGGTGGCTGCGGCTTCAACGACTGCCGACACCTCGGTGAGCCGCGCTGCGCCATCCGGGCGGCCGTGGCCGGTGGCAAGGTGAGCGAGACTCGTTACGAGTCGTACCGGCGGCTGCTGCTGAACGAGGACTGACCGCGCGGGCGCCACCCCGGTGGTCCCGATGCACCTCAAGGTGCACCGATACTCGCGCCTCGACTCCGGCGCGCCACCGGACGCTCTGCGCTCCTGGCGCGGCGAGGTGGAGCTGATCTTC
This sequence comes from Candidatus Limnocylindria bacterium, assembly GCA_039917955.1. Classification (GTDB taxonomy): domain Bacteria; phylum Chloroflexota; class Limnocylindria; order QHBO01; family QHBO01; genus CF-167. Next base: position 7,727 of record JBDSIN010000077.1, on the reverse strand, counting down.
GGCGACCCGATCCACTTCGACTGGGACGCCGACCACGCGACCGCCACCGCGCGACTGGAGGCGGCAGTCGCCGCCCTCTAGGTGTGCGGGAGGATCCCCCGGTCGGCGAACGCGTTCTGAACGACATCTGCCGCATCGCACATGTCGTCGGCAGCATCCACGATCCGCCGGGCGAGGTCGACCATGGTCGTCCCCGTCCACCCGAACTGCGCCCACAGGATCGACTGATCGGCGCAAACGTTGCCAAGCGACCCGCGGATCTGCCACAGCGCCTGCGACCAGATCGTACCGTCGTGGTGGATGCGGCCGTTGAGATCGTCCGGGTACATCAGGTTGGCGTCGAGGCGGCGCAGGCAGTGGATCGGTCCCGCGGTGTAGCTGGTGGCGTCCCAGTCCATGATGCAGGCCGGATCGGAGGAAGGCGCAAGTCCGGCATCGGCCAATGCCACCTCGACCACGCTGGCGGCCCAGTAGTCGCCGAAGCCCTCGCTGATGGCGCCGGCTTCGGTGGAGCTGAAGAACGTCTCCGACTGGCTGAAGTGGATCTGGTGGCCCAATTCGTGGAGGATCACCTCGGCATCCTCGGCGTCGTCGACGCCGCCCTTGCCGAAGCGCATCTCATCGCGAGGGTGGGTGGTGGCGAAGGAGTTGTCGACGCCCCACTGGTTGATCCGCACCCGCTGCTGGTCGTCGTTGATGCCCGGCCAGTCGGGGATGACTCCGAAACCCAACGACTGCAGGTAGAGCTGTGAGCGGGTGACCCAGTAGTAAGCCATCACCTGCTCGAAGCGATCGTCGTGGCGGGTGTAGTCGTAGGTTCCATCGGTCTCGAAGGCCGGGTCGCCGGTCTCCCCGATGACGTAGGCCCAATCCCCGCGCAGGTACCCGGAGCCGTCGAGATTGGTCAATGTCACGCTCACCCGTTCGTCGTTTAGGGCCGCGTAGTCGGCATCCTTCTTGTCGGTCAGGAACGTGTTACCGCTGCTCACCACCGGGTTCGGGAAGAAGACCAGCGCCTCGGCCTCTGAACCGGATCCGGCCGGCTGCCTGGCACTCGCCGCGGCGGGAGCGATGGCGGCGATGAGAGAGACGAGCAGGGCCAGCGCTAGGCGACTGGCAGATCGGCGTGGCATGCGGGACTCCTTTAGGGGGCTACGCGACTGACGAGGACGCTATCCTCCCGCCGGCGAGTCGTCAACGCGGCGCGGCCGATGGCGGTGCACCGGAGCACCGCCGCACGCGGGCTCGCTAGGGCAGCTCCAGCTCGCCGCCTGCGATGGCGAGCGTCACCGCCAGCGCAGCGTTGGCGAACGATGCGACGAGATCGACGTTCACCCTCTCAACGGTGTCGCACCCGAGGTGATAGCAGGCGTCCATCGCTTCGCCGGCCGTACCGCCGTAGGCGTCCGCCTGCGCATCGGTCTTGATCTCGGTGGCGCCGCTGAACAGGCCGCCCGTCGGGATGCGCGCCTCGCTGAAGAAGTAGTGGTCCGATCCGCCGCCGAGATCCATCCGCTCGGGGCTGATCCCGATCGACCCGAGGTATGCGACCAGGAAGTCGGCGATCTCCGCCGAGCCGGCAGCGGCGCCCGGCTCGTCGTACACGATCGGCACGTAGTTTGGTGAGCCAAGCATGTCGAAGTTGAGGTAGGCGGCGATCTCGACCCGGCCATCGGCGTCGAGCCCATCCACATAGGCGCTCGAGCCGAGCAGTCCGAACTCCTCCCCGCCCCAGAATGCGAAGCGGACGCGGGCCCAGGGGCGTTCCTCGGCCAACACTCGCGCGATCTCCAGCAGGGCTGCCGGACCCGAGCCGTTGTCATTGATCCCCGGCCCGTCGTGCACGCCGTCGAGGTGGCCGCCGAGCATGACGACCCGCTCGGCGATGCCGTGCGACTCGGCGATCACGTTGTGCACCATCGCCTGGCCGATCTGGGTCGTCACGCTGATGTGCACCTGCGACCCGTCCTCGGCCGCGCCCTGGAGGGCTTCGCCCACTTCGCCCGTTGCGGAGAGCACCGGGATATCCATCCCGTCGGGGGAGAGCAGGGTCGGGCGTCGGGGCTCACCCTGTGCGTACTGCGGGTAGCTCACCACCAGCGCCACCGCACCGGCCGCCACCGCGTTCAGCACCACCTGGCGCCGGAAACAGGACCCCGGAGGAGCAAGCGCGATGGTGCCCTCCACAAATCCATCGAAGTCAGTGGCGGCACACCCGCCACTCTCGTTGTCGGCAAACCCGATGGGCGTGACCACCGCGGAGAGGTCGCCCGAGGCGGAGTAGATCATCGCCTTGAAGTCGTCGCCGGTCTCGAAGGTCGGCCCGGCGTCCACGGCAACCGTGCCACCGGGCAGCTCAAGGTAGGTGGCCATCTCGAATTCCGGCGTCTCTACCGAGTACCCCATCTCACGAAGCTGTTCCGCAACGTACTGGACCGATGCCTCGTACCCGGCGGTGCCAGCCGTCCGGAGGCCGCCGTTGTCCGTGGCAATCCCCATCAGCGCCTCGAGGTGGGGTCGAATGGCGGCCGGCGCGATCGCACGCGGCAGGTCGATCGACGGAGCCGCCGAGCCACCCGGGGTGTCGGTCGGGCCCGCGCAGGCAGCCAGGACGAGGGCGAAGGCCAGCGTCACGCGCGGCGCACGGGTCAAGTGAGCAGAAAGCATCCTGCTTAGCCTACGCAGGCCTTTTGGCAAAGGTTCGACCGTTGAGGCCGATGGAGCCAGCACGCTAGAATGCGGCTGCTTTGCGAGCGGGAGTAACTCAGTTGGCAGAGTATCTGCTTCCCAAGCAGAATGTCGCGGGTTCGATCCCCGTCTCCCGCTCCAGTTCCTCATCCAGCCCGTCGATTGGGCGGGGCGAGTGCGGAACGGGGCGCCTGAGCACCTTGACGGTTCCTCCCACCGCCGAGCGTCAGGCGTCTGCCTGGTACTGGACATCCTGCGCACCCAACCGGCACCCGTTCGCTATGGCGCGCGCCGCGTTTCCGCCGGACGTTGGTCCGGCCGGCCGTGCCGCTCGAGACTGCAGGACAGGTCCATGCCGCGGCGCGTCCGCTGTTTCCGCCTGAGCGTCGTGGCCCATTCCCGTGGGCCTCGTCGGTCAGTTCTCCAGTCGGGTCAGCAACCACTCCCCGGTGACGGCGTCAACGTAGACGTATCCGGTTGCGTAGGGTCTTGCGAGAGCCGACGAGCCATCCGCCGTGATTGGGGCGGGGGCGGGAATCGCCAAGTTCGTGAATCGGATCAACCACAGAGCCCGAGTGTCGATGGGAGTAGCGCCCCGCATGGTCGCTGGATCGGTCACAGTGACAAGGTAGGCGTCGGCCTGCGAAACGTCGAACATGTCGCCAAATTCGCGGCTAACGACCTCAAGGGCCGCGTCGCGGCTTATCTTGCCCTCGGGATCTGCCGGCGACAGGTCGAGCCCCGAGAGCGCCGGGTCGTTACGGAGTTCGGCAGCGACCGCGCCGCGTTGGATCGGTGGCAGGACACCAGGCACAAAGACAACGAATAGGCCAACGGCAGCGATGGCAATTAGAATCTTAGTGCGCATTGGTCCAGTTCCTGAACTGGTCAGAGGCCGGTCGGTCATACCCGTAGGGGCTTTCCACGTAGGCGGAATTCGGGTTGAACACGACCCACGAACCCGAAGTGTTTCGATAGCGCATGCTATTGAAAAGCAGCTTGCTTGACGCAACAAGGCCGATCTGGCTGTGGGTCGAGTTCACCTCCCCCTGGACATTGAGATAATCCCCAGCCGCAAAGCCCAACCCGCCTCGCGATGCCTTGCCCGCACCATCGAGGAAGCAGTCCCAGACAAGGTCGAACGAGTCGTAAGCCATCTGGAATGTATGTGTCACATGCGTGAGCGGGAAGAAGTACTTAACTCCCGCCCCACCCGAGTCGACAAATTCGCAGTACATCTTCGGCTCGGACCAAGACGAGAACCGGACCCAGCCGGTTTGCACCCAACCAGGGCACGATGAGGTCTTGCACAACGTTGTGCCTTCGAGGCTAAATGGGGATCCGCTAACGTTGCCGCACACCGCTGGATTCGTCCACGCGATGATGGCTTTCACGCCATTGGCATTGCTCGAAAGGCTCAGGCGATCGGCGGCATAGTCGCGACCGCCGCTAGCGTTCGTTCCGGGGCAGTGGGCCTCAGCGACTTCCGAAAGAAGTGCCACTCCGGAGGAGGCGATGACCACGCTGAGCGCGATCTGAAATACGCGGTTTCGGACAATCATCCCAACCACCGAGAGCATTCTGCTCGTGGATGCCAGGGGTGTCAAGTATTCGTAAACCTTCGTGAGGCATTTGGTCGGCCAACCTTCTGCCCGCCGAGGCCGTATCTCTTATCGTCATTGTGGCCGCCTTCCTGTTGCTGGCACGGTTCTTGCTGTCCGCGGACACGTGCTGGTCGTCGGCTCCGGCGAATGGGTCTCGGCGAAGACGGAGACGGCGTCGGATGCGGATATTCATCCGCCTGGGGAGCTCCCCGCGCTCCCACAAGACCATGTAAGTGGTGGAGTGGGCAAAGGAGCCTGCAATGAACCCTTGCGTGGTGCGACTCCCTATGCCGACCCATCGCACAGGTATTCGCCTCGGAGCGCGTCCTCCATGCAGCGATTATGGGGGGGGGCGCCGCTCAGCCGACGATTACCAGCGGCTGAATCCCGGACAGGGGGCCGCCGGGTTTGGGCTGGGCCAACTCGGGCTCCGGAGCGCGGTCCGCCTGACGCGTCGCGAGCTCAGCCTCCAATTGAGCGATGAGGGTGGGGATGGTCGAGCGGAAGGCCGCCTCATACGCGCCTCCAGCCTCCCTGGCGAGCGCCTTGTCCCGCTTGTTCGGTGCGGCGAACCGGTAGTGAATGATCGTGCCGGTCGGGGTGGGCTCCAACTCGATGGTGTGGAGCAGCTTCAGCACCCCCGCCGGGGTGTCGATGATCGTCCGGTCCGTGACGTAGTCATACGGGCGCCAATCGAGGATCTCCTCGACGACGGCGTCCTTGCCGTGCCTGCAGTGGTTCTCCGAGCCGAGGCCTCTCCTGCCACCGGTGGCCCCCTTGATGGCGACCTCGGTCACCCAGGGCTGCCACGTCATCCGCTGGCCGGGCTTGGTCAGGAATTCCCACGCCACCTGCGGCGGCACCGTGGTCGGTATCGAGATGGTCGCGATTGATGCTTCCGGGGTGACGAACACGCGCTCGCGAGCCTCTTCCTCCTGCCAGCGACGCTCCAGGTCGTGCGTCCAAGCCGGTACGTCGCCGATCCGATCGTAGGTCTCGGCGTGCGCCTGCATCCCCAGTTCGGCCGGGTCGATCTCGGTGACATCGATGCACTGCTGCGTGATCAGGGCGTAGGCGTTGAGGCCGAGCTTCTCGACGACCTCGTTCTTCAGGAGCCGATGGACGACGATCACATCGGTCCCGAGCAGCTCCTGCCGGCCAGCCACCTTCCGGAGGATGGCCGCTCCGTGATGGACGACGAACTTCAGGTCGAGATCGGGGATCCGGCTGCACGCGTTGCACTCGCATGAGGTCGCCTGGCGGACATCGCGGCGGCGGCGACGGAACCCGAAGTAGCAGCGCTCGATCGTGTCGAGCAGCATCGACCCGTCGACCCGCTCGGCAGGCATGTAGGTGAATGCCGCATCGCCCTCGAGCTTTGCCAGCCGGAAGTTGGGCCGAAGCGCGGTGACGACCGCCCCGATGAGGTCCGCCAGGATGTCCTGCGCGTGGTCGAGTTCCACCTCGGCGAGGTAGCCGGTGTACCCGGAGATGTCGGCGATCAGGAAGCAGGTCGGCCGCGCAGCCTGGAGCATGGTTTCTCGCGGGCGAATTGAGACCGCCGTCACTATACGTCGCGACCCCGCAGCCCCAGATCCGCGGCGGGCGACGCGGTGGCGCAGCCAGCCGCGCTAGCATCGCCGGGTGAAGTCGCAGGTCCAGCCGTGAGCCTTCCCGACGTCGCTGTCATCGGGGGAGGCGTGGTTGGCACCGCGGCAGCGGCCCACCTCGCCGGGCAGGGCGCGCGGGTGACGCTCTACGAGCGCGAGGCGATCGCCGCCGGCGCCTCGGGACGCAACTCCGGCGTCGTCCAGCACCCGGTCGATCCCGCCCTCGTCGTCCTGTACCACGGCACCGTCGACGTGTACCGCGCGCTCGGTGCGGAGCTTCCCGAGGCTGGATTCCGCCTCGCCGACGCGCCCGCGGGACTCCTCCTCGTCTCCCGGCGGCTCGACGTGGTCTCGCTCCTCGCCGACCAGCTCCGGGCGGCGTTCCCCTACCTCACGCCCGAGGTCCTCCAGGGAGAGGCGCTGCTTGCCGCTGAGCCAACGTTGGCGCCCGATGTCGTGGCCTGTCGCATCGAGGCCGGCTTCCCGGTCGTCCCGTCGGCGCCGACCTATGCGCTTGCCACGCTGGCGGAGCGTCATGGCGCCACGATCCGGCAGGGCCGGGCCGCCGCCCCGGCCATCGAATCGGGGGTCTGTGTCGGGGTACGCGTCGCAGGGCGCACAGAACCTGCCGGCGCGGTGATCGTGGCCGGAGGGCCTTGGACCTCGGAGATCATCGATCCGAGCGGCGCCTGGGCACCGATTCGCTCGGTATGGGGCGTCGTGGCGGAGACCGCCATGGCGAGGCCGCCGTCTCACGTCCTCGAGGAGGCCGAGATGGACGAGGCGCTCGGAGCGGGCCACCTGACGCCGTCGGCGATCGAGGCGCACGAGGATCCGGCCACCACGCCGCGATTCAGCCTGATGACTGCCGCCGGCAAGTCGGTCGCCGGATCCACCTTCCTCGAATCCGAGCCGGAGTTGGCCCCCTGGGTCGAGCGGATCCTGCAGCGAGGTGCGAGCTTCGTCCCCGCCCTCTACGACGCGCCGATCACCGAGGTTCGCGTCTGCGCCAGACCGGTCGCCCTCGATGGCCGGCCGCTCATCGGGGCGGTGCCGGGCATCGCGGGTCTCTTCGTGTGCGCCGGGCATGGCCCGTGGGGCATCTCGACCGGTCCCGGCTCAGCGCATCTCGTGGCCGACCTCGTGCTCGGGCGCCAGGTCGACATTCCCGAAGCATTTGATCCTGGCCGATTCGGAGAGCCGCGCGGCGCGCATCGGCCCTGAGGGCGAAACGCACAGGTATTCGTGCGACCGGCGGGATGCCCCTCGTTCGACGCCTCAAACGCGGAGCGGTTGGCCGGACGGACGAGTGCGCGAATGCGACGGGTCGCCGGTCATACGACGCGCCTCGGGTTTGGAATGGCAGGCGTACCTGGGCGTCGGACCGGCGCTGGGCTGGCGAGGACCGGCGATCAACTAGCCCCGCATCGCCCGTGGCAGCATCGCCGCGACGCGCCACAGCGACGGACTGCGCTCGAACGACAGCATCTGCCGCGCCATGCGGTGCGCGGTGCGGTGGCTGGCGAACCAGATCGGCTTCGGCACTGGGCGGAACGGACCCCGCACGACGCTCTTCTCGGAACGGCTGAACATGAGCGTGTTGTGCACCACGCCAATCCCGGAGCCGATATCGGTCCGATGGTGGCCCGGGAATGCGCCCCACGGCGTCACGCCCAGCGCGTACCCAATCCCCGACCAGTGGTTTACGCCCACCGTGCCGTAGCGCAGGTCGGCGACTGCCCGTTCCACGGCGGGGCCGATCTGGGGGTCGAGCACCGCGCGGGGATCGACGATGAGGGTCGCGTTCAGCGTCCCCCACAGCGAC
>JBDSIN010000076.1:0-8040 GCA_039917955.1 Candidatus Limnocylindria bacterium | reverse complement strand
CGAGGCACTCGATGAGCCGGCGACCGACGGGGCCGTCAAGGTCAAGGAGCTCGTCATCGTCGCCGAGAGCGGCGACCTGGAGCGCACCTGGGCAACCACCATCCTGGCCAGCACGGCCGCCGCCGGTGAGATGAAGGTCTCCATCTTCTTCACCTTCTGGGGCCTCTTCACGCTCGTCCGACCCGAGGTCCGGCTGACCGGCACCAACTGGATGCAGAAGATGCTGGCCATGATGAATCGGCCCGGCATCGACCACGCCAAGCTGAGCAAGCTCAACTTCGCCGGTATGGGCCCGTGGATGATGAAGAAGCTGGCCAAGCAGTACGGCGTGGCCCAGCCGCGCGAACTGCTCGAGATGGCCCAGGCCCTCGGGGTGCGCCTGATCCCGTGCCAGATGAGCATGGACATGATGGGCATCACCGCCGACCAGCTGATCGACGGCGTGGAGCCGGCCGTCGGCGCCGCCGCGGCGCTCGAGCTGCTGACCAACGCCGACGCAAGCCTGTTCATCTGACCATCGAGAGAAGGACGGAAACCACGATGCAAACCGTTGAGACACCCGCCATCACCCGCACCGTCGATGCTCGCGGCAGCTACTGCCCCGGACCGCTCATGGAGCTGATCCGCTCCATCCGCGAGGGCCAGGTCGGCGACGTCATCGCCGTCTGGTCGAGCGACGCGGGTTCCAAGCTGGACATCCCCAAGTGGATCGAGAAGGCCGGTCATCGCCTGATCAGCATCGAGACCCGCGATGGCTACGACGAGATCCTCGTCGAGAAGCTGCGCTAGGCCGATGGCCATGCAACGGGTCGTCATCCTGGGCGGCGGCGTCGGGGGAACCCTCGTCGCCAACCTGCTGGTGCGCAAGCTGCGCCGCCAGATCGATCGCCGCGAGGCGACCGTCACGCTCGTCGACGAGAAAGGACAACACGTCTACCAGCCGGGCTTCATGTACATCGCCATGGGCGGCGAGAAGGCGGAGAATCTCTCCCGCCCCGAGCGCAGCCTGCTCGATGATCGGGTCATCCTCGACGTCGCGCGCGCGGTGAAGATCGACGAGGAGAACAGCCGCGTCGAGCTGGAGGACGGCAGCCATCTCGAGTACGACCAGCTGGTGATCGCCACCGGTTCGCGGATCGTTCCCGAGGAGATCGAGCACTTCGACACCGAGGCGCACCACTTCTACTCCCCGACCGCGGCGCTCCGTCTGCGCGAGGCGCTCGACGCCTTCACCGGCGGGAAGGTCGTGATCGGGATCGCCGGCATGCCCTACAAGTGTCCGCCGGCGCCGCTGGAGGTGGCCTTCCTGATCGAATCCGAGCTCCGCGAGCGCGGACTGCGGGACAAGAGCGAGATGCACTACTGCAGCCCGATCGGTCGCGCGTTCACGATCGAGACGGTCAGTGAGATGGCGACCCCCATCCTTGAACAGAAGGGGATCGAGCTCCACACCTTCTTCAACGTCGAGACGATCGACCCCGCGCGCAAGGTGGTGCAGAGCCTCGAGGGCGAGGAGATGCCCTACGACCTGCTGATCCTGGTGCCGCCGCACCGGGGCGCCAAGCTCGTGATCGACTCCGGACTGTCGCCGGCCAGTGGCTGGCTGCCGACCGATCACCACACGCTCCAGGTCGGCGGCCGAGCGAACGTCTATGCGCTCGGCGACGCGACCGACCTGCCGCTCTCGAAGGCTGGCTCGACCGCGCACTTCGAGGCGCCGATCGTGGCCGAACGGATCACGGCGGCGGTGCAGGGACGCGAGCCCGAGGGCAAGCATGCCAGCTACACCGGCAAGGTGATGTGCTTCTTCGAGGTAGGAGACGGCAAGGGGACCCTGTTGCAGTTCGACTACAACAACCCGCCCAAGCCCCCAAAGCCGAACCGCTTCTGGCACTTGGGCAAGATTGTCTTCAACAAGACCTACTGGCACACCGTGCCGAAGGGACGCGTCTAGTCGGAGACGCCAATGACCGATGATGGGGCGGTGATCTCCACCCCGCCCCACTCGACCGATGCGGCGGCCGTGGCCGCCGCTTTCGGCGTGCAGCCAGCGGATGGCCTGACCGATGACGAGGCCGCGCGCCGCCTGGCCGCATCAGGCCCTAACGCGCTGGCAGCGCGGAGCGCACCGCCGCTGTGGCGGATGGTCTGGGACGCTGCGACCGAGCCGTTCATCCTCCTCCTGCTGGGTGCCGGAGCGCTGGCGGTGGTCCTCGGCGAGGTGCGCGACGGCCTGCTGGTGATGGGCGGCCTGCTGCCGATCGTGCTGGCCGACGTGGTCACCGGGTTCCGTGCCGAGCGGGCGCTGGAGGCGCTGCACGCCGCGTCCGCGCCCATGGCCCGGGTCCGACGAGGAGGGGAGGCGCGCGACCTGCCGGCCGCCGAGCTGGTGCCAGGCGACGTGGTGCTGCTGCGGACCGGCGACGTGGTGCCTGCAGACCTGCGGTTGCTCGAAACCAATGCCCTGCTCGTCGATCGCTCCGCCCTCACCGGGGAATCGCTTCCCGAGGCGGGGTCGGTCGCCGCGGATCCGGTGGACAGCCCGCTTGCCGATCGCCGCTCCATGGCGTACGCGGGGACTTCGGTCGTCGGCGGGCGCGGCCTCGGGTTGGTGGTGGCCAGCGGGCAGACGACCGAGATCGGACGCATCGCCGGCCGCCTGGCGGTGGTCGAGCGCCGGCGCTCACCGCTCCAGCGCGAACTGGATCGCCTGGTCCGCATCCTGCTGGTGGCTGCCCTTGCGCTGATCGCGGTGACGGTGGGCCTGGGATTCATCCGTGGTCAGCCGGCCGGTGCCAACCTGCTGGCCGGGATCAGCGCCGCCATCGCCGCGATTCCCGAAGAGCCCCCCATCCTGCTCGCGGTGATCCTCGGCCTCGGCGCGTATCGGCTGCTTCGGAAAGGCGTGCTGGTTCGCCGCCTGAATGCCCAGGAAACGCTCGGCGCGGTGGACCTGATCCTGACCGACAAGACCGGGACGCTCACCGAGAACCGGCTCGCCGTGGCTCGCGTCGTCACGTCGGACGGACCGATGCAGCCGCAGCTCGCCAACCCGTTGCTGCTCGAGGCGCTGCGCGCCGAGGATGACGCCTGGCACGTGGCGGCCGGAGGCGTCGCCGGACCATTCGCTCGGGCGATCAGCGAGGCAATCGACGGACCTTCACCGATCCTCGATCCGGCCGCCCTGCTCGGGTGCGAGGCGCCGAGCGATGCCACGCCCTACTCACTGACGCGCACCGCCGGCGAGGAGCTGGCGCTGGGCGCGCCGGAGGCGGTGCTGGCGCTGTGCGGGCGTGAGCGATCCGCTTGGCACGAGGCAGTCGCGCGCGAGACCGACGAGGGTGGCCGGCTTCTGCTCCTGGCGCGACGCCTTTCTGGCGCTGAGTGGGAACCGCGCGCCATCCTCGTTTTCGCCGACCAACTGCGCGCCGATGTGGGCGAGGCGATGGCGGTCGCGCGTGGCGCCGGGATCCAGACCATCGTGGTGACTGGCGATCACCCGCGCACCGCCGCCTCGGTCGCGCGCGACGCCGGCCTCGAGACGGACCATGTGGTGACCGGCACCGAGCTCGACGGCTGGGATGACGCCCGCCTGGCCTCCGAGCTGCCGGCCATGCGCATCGTCGCCCGGGCGGTGCCGGAGCAGAAGCTGCGCCTCGTGCTGGCCGCGCGGGCGGCCGGGCGCACCGTGGCCGTCACCGGCGACGGGGTGAACGATGCCCCTGCCCTGCACCGGGCGGACGTGGCGGTGGCGATGGGGAGCGGCACGCAGGTAGCGCGCGAGGCCGCCGACCTGGTGCTCGGTGACGACTCGTTTGCCACGCTGCTCGCCGGCCTGCGCGAGGGCCGCCGCATGGTCGAGAACGTGCGCAAGGGGCTCGTCTTCCTGGTCTCGACCCACATCGCATTGCTGGGCTTCATCCTGGCGGCCACGCTGGTCGGCTACGGGCAGCCGCTCCTGCCGCTCCAGATCCTATGGTTGGAGCTGTTCATCGACGTGGCCACGTCGGTCGCCTTCGAGCGAGAGGCAGAGGAGCCGGGCGCCATGCGCCGCCCGCCGCGCCCTCGCGGCGAGCCGCTGCTCACCGTTTCGCTCTTTGGGCGAATCACGCTGGCCGGCTCATTCACGGCGCTCGCTGCCCTGGCCGCCATGCAGTGGCACGACGGCAGCGCAGAGCATGTCCGCTGGCTGGCCTACACGGCGCTGGTGATCGGTCAGTTGGTCCGCGCATACGCGAACAGGAGCCTGTCGCAATCGGTCTTCAGTCTCCGCACCAACGGGTTCCTGGTGATCGCATGCATGTTGGCCGTCGTGATCCAGGTTGCGATCCCGTTCATTCCACCGCTGGCGGATGCCTTCCGCGCCTCGCCGCTCGACACGCTGGAGTGGGGGATCGTGGCCGCCATCGCGCTCGCGCCGGCCCTCGTCGCCGAGGCAATTCGCCGCTCCGGACGGACCTGGGTCGCCTGATCCCGCTGTGGGCTGCTCGCGGCTTCGGACGCATTGGGCAGCCTGCTCGTTGACAGAACTCCTTGACTGTGCAACTATCCCTCCACAGATAGTTGAGGAAGCAATCACATGTCCAACCAACCGATTCGCATCCTGGGTATTGCCGGGAGCCTGCGGGCCGCCTCGTTCAACCGGGCGCTGCTGCGTGCCGCCGTGGAGCTGGCGCCTTCCGGCGTCGAGATCATGACCTTTGACGAGCTCGGCGCGGTGCCGTTCTACGACGGCGACGTCGAGGCGGCGGGTGAGCCGAAGGCGGTCAATGCGCTGCGGACTGCGCTCGACGCGGCGGACGCCGTCCTGTTCGTCACGCCGGAGTACAACGACGGCACCAGTGCCGTCCTCAAGAACGCGATCGACTGGGCATCGCGCCCGCCCCAGCGGACCATCGCCGGCAAGGTGGTTGCGGTGATGGGCTCGTCAGTTACACCCAGCGGCGCGCGCGGCGGGATCGAGTCGGTGAAGCGCTTCCTGCGCCGGGCCGGCTCCGACGTGCTCGACGAGCAGGTCGCCATTCCGTCGGTCGCCGACGCATTCGATGCCGGCTTGCGCCTGACCGACGATCTGGTCCGTTCCGAAGTCGCGGGTCTGGTAGCCACCCTCGCGACTCGCGCACGCGCCGGTTCCGAGGAGACGCTCGCCGCCTAGTCTGTCAGGAAATGGGTCGTCTGACGACCTCCTTGGCAGTCAGGCGTTCCAGCGCCGTGAGCGGGAGCCAGAGCCAGTCGGGCCGGTTGTTCGCCTCGTAACGGACCTCGTAGCACGCCTTCTCGATCTCGAAGGCGGCGCAGAGCCGCTCATCAGCCGGAGAAAGCTCCCCGTAGGCCGTCAGCAGCGCCGCACGGGCGTCGGGCAGCCAGGAGCCCGGTGGCGGGCCGCCGCGATCGCGGTGCGCGACATGCGCCGCGTAGTCGAGAGACCGGAGCATGCCGGCCACATCGCGAAGTGGCGAGGCGGGCGCGCGCCGCTCGACCAGGGATCGCGCCGGCTCGCCCTCGAAGTCGATAACCGTGAAGCCGGTGCTTGTCCGCAGCAGCTGGCCGAGGTGGTAGTCGCCGTGAATTCGGGTGGCTCGCGTGCCGTCGGCCGAGGGGATGGCCCCGAGTCGATCGCGAATGGCCGGCGCCATTCTCAGCAGCCGCTGGCGCGCCTCGCCGTCCACCGCCACCAGCGCCTCCTCCAGCTGTCGCTCCGCGGAGGCGTGCCACTCGGCTCGCTCTGCGTGCGAAGCCGGTCGGGACGGAAAGGCGGGCAGCTCGGGGCGTGAGGCGAGCGCCGCATGCAGCCCGGCCGTCAAGTTCCCGATCTGTGCGATCCCGGCCATTGCGGCGTCGTGTCTGGTCGCCGGGCCCGACAGGCAATCCAGGACCCATCCCCACGCATCGCCATCGGAGGGGACGAGCTGCTGCAGCATGGCCGCTGCGCATGGTTCTCCCTCATTGGGCAGGTACATGACCGAGCCGCCGAGCACGGGCGCATCGGCAAAGGCGACGGCCGCGAGGAACGCGCTGACCTCGACCTCCGGGTTCGCGCCGGACTCCAGGTGGCGGTAGATCTTCAGGATGAGCCGGTCGCCGAGGATGACCGAGGTGTTCGACTGCTCGACGCGCACGCGTCGCTCCGCCAGGCCCGCAACGGCGTCACCGCCTCCCCCGAGGAGCTGCGTCAGCGCGGCCGTCGGTTCGAATCTGAAGACGCCGCGGTCCGCCCGAATCTCGCCTCCGTCAATAATCAGCCCGACAATCGCGCGCCATGCGCCCTCCTCGTCGCGCGGCTCGCGGAATCCGCCTTCGCCGGTGACGGCGGGGACCAGGTAGCTGCTCGCCGCGCCGTTGGAGTCGGTGGCGGTGAGCACCAGCAGCCACGCCTCCGCGCCGGGAAGCCGCGCCGCGTCCGCCACTTCCACCCGGTCCAATGCGCGCGACTTGCGCCGGAACCAGCGCTGACCCGCAAGCCACGGCGCGGAGAGCGACTCGGCGAGGTGGTGCAGGTCGGGTTCAGGACTCAGGCTGGGACCCGTCAGTCAGCAGGAACCAGTAGAACCCGTGCGGGCCGAAGGTCAGGAGATAGGGGAGCTCGCCGATGGCGGGGAAGCGCACGTGCCCGACAAGCTCCGCCGGAACGCGCCCGTCGTAGCGGCGCAGGTCCAGCTCGACGTACTGCGAGAAGCGCGACAGGTTGACGACGCACAGGATCGTCACGCCCTCGTATTCGCGCAGGTAGGCGAGGACCTGCCGATTGTCAGGGTGCAGGAACTCCAGCGTCCCGCGCCCGAAGACCGGGTACCTGCGCCGGACCTCGATGACGCGCCGCATCCAGTGGAGGAGCGAGCCGGGGATCCTCTCCTGCGCCTCGACGTTGACCGCCTGGTAGCCGTACACCGGATCCACGATGACCGGCGAGTAGAGGGCCGCCGCGTCCGCGGTGGAGAAGCCCGCGTTGCGGTCGCCGGTCCACTGCATCGGTGTGCGAACCCCGTTGCGGTCGCCGAGGTAGACGTTGTCGCCCATGGCGATCTCGTCACCGTAGTAGATGACCGGGGTGCCCGGCATGGAGAGCAGCAGCACGTTGAGCAGCTCGATGCGCCGCAGGCTGTTGTCGACCAGCGGGGCCAGCCGCCGCCGAATGCCGAGGTTGATCCGCGCCCTCCGGTCCGCTGCGTACTCGGTCCACATGTAGTCGCGCTCTTCATCGGTCACCATCTCGAGCGTCAGCTCGTCGTGGTTGCGCAGGAAGAGGGCCCACTGGCAGTCGTCGGGGATGGCTGGCGTGCTCTCCATGATCTCGACGATGGGTGTGCGGTCCTCCTTGCGCAGGGCGATCCAGAGGCGGGGCATGAGCGGGAAGTGGAATGCCATGTGGCACTCGTCGCCGTCGCCGAAGTAGGGGCGCGTGTCGTCGGGCCGCTGGTTGGCCTCGGCGAGGAGCATCCGGTTCGGGTACCGCTCGTCCATCGCACTCCGCAGCTTTTTCAGCACGACGTGCGTCTCGGGCAGGTTCTCCGAGCTCGTGCCATCGCGCTCGACGAGGTAGGGCACCGCGTCCAGCCGCAGCCCGTCGACGCCCATGTCGAGCCAGAACTGCATCGCCCGCGTGATCGCCTTCACCACCTGCGGGTTGTCGTAGTTGAGATCCGGCTGGTGGCTGAAGAACCGATGCCAGTAGTACTGCTGCGTCCCCTGGTCCCACGCCCAGTTGGAGGTCTCGGTATCGGTGAAGATGACCCTCGTGTCGGCATACCGATGATCGTCGTCGGACCACACGTACCAGTCGCGCTTCGGGTTGTCGCGGGAGGATCGCGATTCGATGAACCACGGGTGCTGGTCGCTCGTGTGGTTAACGACCAGCTCGGTGATCACCCGCAGGCCGCGCTTGTGCGCCGCGCGCACAAAGGTGCGGAACTGGCGACGAGTTCCGTAATCGGGGTGCACATCGGTGAAGTCGGCGATGTCGTAGCCGTCGTCGCGCAGCGGCGATGGGTAGAAGGGCAGCAGCCAGACGGCCGTCACGCCCAGGCTCGCGATGTAGTCGAG
>JBDSIN010000075.1:0-3156 GCA_039917955.1 Candidatus Limnocylindria bacterium | reverse complement strand
TCAGGGCCGAGTACTCGGTGTGGATCACCTTGTCGTCGTAGTGGACCAGCTGGGAGAAGCCGAGCACGTCGCGGTAGAAGTCGACGAAGCGGTTCATGTCGCCGAGCGCCACGTTGCCGACGCAGTGATCGACCTCGAGCAGCTGCTGGCCGGTGGCCGCCGCGGGCGGCTTCGCGATGCGGTGGTAGCCCGGCGCAAAGGTGCCGGCGTAGTCGCGGCGGTCGACAAACGAGTGGAGCACCTCGCCGTAGGTGTGGATCGCGGAGCGGCGCAGCGTGCCCTTCTTGCCGGGCAGCTCGGTCGGCTCCATCGCGGACCGCGCTCCGCGGGCGGTCGTCTCGCGCCAGGCCGACTCCACGTCGTCGACGGCAAAGGCGATGTCATGCACCCCGTCGCCGTGGCGGCGGACGTGCTCGGCCAGTTCTCCGTCGGGCGTGAGCGGGGCGGTGAAGACGAAACGGATCTCGTTCTGCACCATCACGTAGCTGGTGCGGTCGCGGACTCCGGTCTCGAGCCCGGCGTAGGCGACTGGTGTGAAGCCCCACAGGGCCCGATAGTAGGCCGCGGCCTGCTTGGCGTTGCCGACCCAGAACTCGACGTGGTCGATGCCCTTCAGGGGCAGGAAGTCGGCCGCCGCCTCGACGGCGGCAGGGCGGGAGATCGTCTCGGTCATCGGTCCGATTGTACGGCGACCGTCAGCGCAAGCCCGATCATCCGTTCCACCGCCGCATCCAGATCCTCGAGCGACAGGTAGCTCTCCTCCGACGTGACGTCATCCGACAGCACGTCGCTGACCACCAGCAGGCATGCCGCCTGAACGCCGGACCGCGCGGCCAGGAAGAAGAGGACGGATGCCTCCATCTCGAAGGCGAGCACCCCGCGAGATCGCCACTTGCTGGCGTAGTCGGCATCCGGGTTGTAGAAGACGTCGACCGATGCCACCGGCCCCACCCGGGCGGGGACGCCCGCCGCCTCGGCGGCATGGACCAGGGCGTGGGTGAGAGCGAAATCGGCCGTTGGGGCATATGCGTCACCATGCAGGTAGGTAGCGGTGGCGCCATCGGTCGGGCAGGCCGACGAGGCGATCACCAGGTCGCCGGTCTTCAGCCCCGGAGCGATGCCACCGCAGGTGCCGACCCGGATCAGCTGCTTCGCACCCAGGCGCAGCAGCTCCTCCGCGACGATGGCGAACGACGGCGTACCCATCCCCGATGTCTGGACGCTCACCGGTCTGCCGTTGAACGTCCCGGTGTAGCCGAGCATTCCTCGATGCGCATTGACCTTGCGGACGTTCTCCAGCCCGCCGTCGAAGCGCTCGGCGATCTTCGTGGCGCGATTCGGGTCGCCGGGGAGGAGGACGACGGGGGCGTAGTCGCCGGTCTCGGCGCGGAGGTGGATCTGTGGCATGACCGCTAGCCTAGCGCCGCTGGCGCCACAGCTCAATCGCCGGCCGACGCCTCCCTCGCAGCGATGGCTGCAGCAGCGGCTGATGCGGCTTCCGGTCGCCTCTCCTCGATTGCGTCGATGAGATCCGTATGGAGCTCTGCGAGGTCTCGGTCGATCGCGAGTTGCCGGGCTTTTCCAGCGAGATCTCCCCAGAGCGCCGTCCCTGACATTCGCTCGAGCGCCGCGTGAATCGGGCTCCCAGCGGAAGCTGATATGAACGAATGCAGTTCGAGGTCAGCCCGCGTAAAGTCCTGGGGGTCGCCGACCCACGCTGCCCGCTCACGTTCGTCGAGCAGAACGCGGAGGTCACGCATGCGACGGTCGGTCTGCCGTTTGCGGGCCGCCGCTCCGGCGGTCTCCACCGCAAACGTGGTCCGCAGTGCCTGAAGCTCAGTGCGCGCTCCGTGCCGATGAGCAGCTCGCAGGAGGCGTGCGGCCGATAGTCGCCGCGCTACGAAGATACCTACGCCGTGCCGGACCTCGATCAGGCCGACATAGGAGAGGGCGGCCAGTCCCTCGCGCACAACCGGAAGGCTCACTCCGAGTTCCTGGGCGAGGGTCCGCGATGATTCCAGCCGGCGACCTGGCCGCAGTTCCCCCAAGGTGATCCGGCGGCGAATCTGGTCCGCAACCTGCGTGCTCAGCGCTCGACGTTCAACCGGGCGCAAGTCTGCATGGTGAGCCCACCAATTGGTCTGGCGGTGGGGATGGGCGATCCGCTGCCATGCCGGTCGCCCGGGTTGTCGCTTACCCTCGAACATCATCGGTCCCCTCAGCTGGTCAAGTCATCTGAACAGTGGCACGCTCTGTCTTACCGTGGGATGCGCGGCCGCTTACCGACGGTCGGCTACGATCGTCTGAGATGACCGATCCCCACGCCGGCGACCTCGCGTTCGCCATTGACCTTGCGCGACGCGCCGGTGGTGTGCTGACGGTGAGCTACGAAAAGATCGTCCAGGTCGATCGCAAGAGCCGCCGCGACGTGGTCACCGAGGTCGACTACCAGAGCGAGGCGCTCGTCATCAAGGCGATCCGGGAGCGGTTTCCGGAGGATGCAATCCTGGCCGAGGAATCGGGGCACCACGCGGGCGCCGCCGCCGGTGCCTCGGCTCAGCGCCGTGCGAAGGCGACGCGGAGATGGGTGATCGACCCGCTCGACGGGACGGTGAACTACGCGAACGGGATCCCCTACTTCTGCGTCTCGATCGGTCTGGTCGAGGAGGGGCGACCCGTTGTTGGCGTCGTCCTCGATCCGCTGCGCGATGACTGTTACGCGGCGACCGCCGCCGGCCCCGCGCTGCTCAACGGCCAGCCGGCCCACGCGTCCGACAAGGGCGAGCTGGGCGACTTCGTGGTCAGCCTGGCGATCATCGGACGCGGGGGGATCGCCCGCGAGCGCCGTGTGGGGCGCGAGATCCGCATCCCCCGGCGGATGGGGAGCGCGGCGCTCGCGCTTGCGTCGGTGGCATCGGGGCGGTTCGATGCGTTCGTGCAGAACGGTGGGCTCTCGCTCTGGGATATCGCCGCCGCCGGCCTGATCGCGGAACGCGCCGGGGCGACGGTGACGAGCCTGCGCGGCGGCCCATGGTGGGACGAGCGTCGCAAGGGTCCGAGCCTGAGCATCGTGGCCGCCCCCGCGCCGCACCACGACGCGCTGCTCGCCCTGCTGCGCGCCGCACGAACCACCGTGGAGTCTCGCCGCTAGGGCGT
>JBDSIN010000074.1:0-4058 GCA_039917955.1 Candidatus Limnocylindria bacterium | reverse complement strand
GCCGGTCCGGTCCAGGTCGGTCTGCAGGCGGCGATTGCGGGGGCGTACCTGCTGGCGGCGGGGCTCGCGTACGCGGTCTTCCGGCGTGGACGTCGTGGCGCGGACGCCTTCCTGGCTATCGGCCTGGTGGTGGCTGCGTTCAGCCAATTGCAGTTTGCGGTGCACCCGGGCTTCTACGGATCAGTGGTCACGGCCGGTGATCTGCTGCGCGTGAGCTTCTACGCCATTCTCCTCGCGACGCTCGCCGCCGAGACCCGGCGCGATGTGCGGGACCTCCACTCAGCCAACGCCGAGCTGGTTCGGCTGCGCGACGCCGTCGCCTCGCAGGCGACCGCCGACGAGCGGGCGCGCCTGGCGCGGGAGATCCATGACGGGATGTCACAGGAGCTGTGGTTCGCCAAGCTCAAGCAGGGGCGGCTCCTCCAGACGGCCGAACTGAGCGCCGAGGCGCGGGCGCTGGCGGGGGAGGTGTCCGGCGCGATCGAAGCCGCCCTGGTGGAGGCGCGCCAGGCGATTCTGGCACTGCGGCCGACCGATGGAGCCACCTTCACCCAGGTGCTGGAGCGCTACGTGGATGACTTCAGCGACCGATTTGGAGTTCGCGCCGAGTGTCACTGCGACACGATTGTCGAGCGGCTCGGGCCGCGGGCCCAGGCCGAGCTGTTGCGGATCGTGCAGGAGGCGCTGGCGAACTCGCGCAAGCACGCTGATGCCACGCGCCTGCGCGTCGACGTCGAGCCGATGCCGGCCGGCGTGCGCCTGACCATCGCCGACAACGGCCGCGGCTTCGCGCCCGACCCCAACCGGACGACCGGGTATGGTCTGCGCAGCATGCGCGAACGAGCCGCCCTGATCGGCGCCTCACTGACCGTCGACTCGCGGCCCCAGGATGGGACACGTGTGGTGGTCGAGGTGCCGTTCCGCGAGGTGACCGGATGAGCAGCCCTGGACCGATGCGGGTGATGCTGGTCGACGACCACGCCCTCGTTCGCTCGGCGGTGCGCCAGGCCCTCACCGCGCCGGACATCGAGGTGGTCGGAGAGGCGGCCACTGCCGACGAGGCGCTCCTGCTGGCCCCCGAGCTGCGCCCGGACCTGATCCTGCTCGACATCAACTTGCCCGGGACCGATGGCCTCCGTCTCCTGCGCGAGCTCGGCCCGCGTCTACCGGACACGCGCATCGTGATGCTCACCGTATCGGCCGATCGGCGCGACCTGCTCGAAGCGATGCGCAACGGCGCCGCCGGCTACCTCACCAAGGATCTCAGCCCAGAAGCGCTCCAGCGCGCCGTGAGAGGCATCCGGGCCGGCGACCTGCCCATGTCGCGCGCCATGGCCGCCGAAGTGATCCAGCAACTGAGCGGCCCTGGCGGGCGCCGCGGCAGTGCCGAAGCCGCCGACGACCCGCTGGCGGCCCTGAGCGACCGTGAGGGCGAGGTGCTGCGCCACCTGGCCGACGGGCTCACCGACCGGGAGATCGCTGAGCGACTGGGGATCTCGCCGCGCACCGTGGAGACCCATGTGGGCAGCGTGCTGCACAAGCTGGGCGTGAAGAACCGGGCGCAGGCATCGCGCCGCTACCTGGAGTCCGGCGACCTGGGAGCGGGCTCCTAGGAGGACCCCGCAGCGGAGGACCCGGCAGCCGCCCGCGCGGCGGCGATGGCGGCGGCTATCTGGACACGCAGCAGCCGCGGCTGATCAACCTCCACGGCGATGTGGGAGCCGTCCTGCAGCCGAATCAGGACCAGGCGCTCCAGGGCGACCACCATCTCGTCGATCTCCCAGAGCGGGATATCGGTCGTCTCCACGCCGACGTGCAGCAGCCGGCTCGAGGTGAGGTACAGGGTCCCTCCACGCAGCACCGGCTCACTGTCGTCCGTGCGACCAGGCTCCAGGATCGCGTTGCCGCGGACCGCATGCAGCGATTCGCCGGATCGGGCCACGCTCGCGTACCCGGCGTCGGGTGCGATGGCCGGCACCCCGCCGGCGGCGTACTGATCGCGAGCTGTGTCGGCGGCGTCCTCGTCGGCTGCGATCCGAGCGGCAATCGTCCGGGCGTCGCGCAGCCCCGCCGCCTCGACGGTCGCAGGCGCGGGTTGGGCGCGAGCGGCGTCCGGCGCTGACATGCGCGGAGTGTAGGGCCGCGCGGTCGGCCGCTACATCGGGAAATGCACACGGGAATGTACGGAGCCGAGTCTCCGTATCCGGACCGCGCGATCCGTGATCGGCACCGTATCACCCCGGATGGCTGGTCGGAATCGGCGCCCTATGGTGTGAAGTCCGTCGGCATTGCCCTGCCGGCAACCATTAATAAGAGGACTCATTCTGTGCCCACCCTGATCCTTCGTCCTGTCGCGACCGTGTGGACGCGCCTGCTTTCGTTCGTCCTGTCGCTGACCGTGCTGCTCCTCGCGGTTGCGCCGGTCGTGGCGACATCCATTTCGACAGACCTCTGGGTCTACCAGCAGGGGGACACCGTCAACGTCACGGGGGATGGCTTCGACGCGTCCGAAAACGTCGAGCTGGTCACCACCGATCCCTACGGGGTCGAGGTCGACCGCGGCACCGTGCTGTCCGACGGGACCGGCAATATCGCCTACTCCTTCGTCCTGAATTCAGATGTGCCGGGGATCTACGACATCGTGGCGACGGGCCTCAGCTCGGGGTTGAGCGCGTCGACGCAGTTTGATCCGGCCGTATGGGCGATCGCTGCGGATGCGCCCGCCGGCGTTCAATACTCCGACACGGCGTCGTTCTCGGGGCAATTGACCTGCACGAGATCAGGTCGCTCTACCCCTCAGTGTCCGACAACGACGGCCGGGCTCGCGGGAGACACCGTGGAAGTCCTTGTCCGGTTCAATCCTGCTGGCCCACTGCCGATCGACTACTACCTCGTGGCATCGACAACCATCACCGCCGCCGACTGCACCGTAAACTCGACCACTGCTGACAACGGCCTCAAGGGCACGTGCACCTGGGCGGCAACCTGGCAGGCCGGCCAGCTAACTGTCAGTGCCTCGACTTATGCGGTCCCGGCCGACAATTACGACTTGCGGGTGCGGGCATTTGGCGGGGCGACCGGTAACGCCGCGGGATCCAACTCCACGCGAGACGACTCGCGCTCGCTGACCATCGACGCAGCGGACACCACGACCCAGGCAGCGCACACTGGCGACACGAGTCTGGGCAATACGATCACGGTTGATTGGATCGTGTCTTCGTCGATTGGCATCACGGGGAACACTGCGACAGGCAATGTCGCGCTGGTAACCACGGCCGCGCCCCCGGCTGGTTCACTCAACTGCGTTCAGGCGACTCAGCCAGTGTCGGAAGCTCAGGCGACTGGAATCGG
Organism: Candidatus Limnocylindria bacterium; assembly: GCA_039917955.1. Taxonomy (GTDB): domain Bacteria; phylum Chloroflexota; class Limnocylindria; order QHBO01; family QHBO01; genus CF-167. Next base: position 707 of record JBDSIN010000074.1, on the reverse strand, counting down.
ACCCGAGCCGACGGGGTTCTTTGAGAGCAGCGGGCCAATCGGTGAGATGTTCTCCTGCACGCCAAACAAGGCGGGCACCTACGCGTTCTACGCCGAGTTCACCGATGTGGATGGCGACTACAACGGGTCTCAGAGCGGCCCGCTGACCCTTGTCATCTCCGGTGGCAACACCGCTCCCACCGCCAACACTGACTCGCCGACGGTGAACGAGGACAGCGTCAACAGCGTCATTAACGTCCTCGGCAACGACACTGATCCTGAGAACAACACGCTCAGCGTGACGGTCGTCGGTTCGGCCGCGAATGGCGCGACCAGCCTCATCTCGGCCGTGGTCCGCTACACCCCAACCGCCGACTACTGCGGTTCGGACTCGTTCACCTACGACATCAGCGATGGCAACGGCGGCACCGACCAGGGCACCGTCAACGTGACGGTCAGCTGCGTCAACGACGCACCGAGTTTCAGCAAGGGCGCCAACCAGACGGTGCTCGAGGATGCCGGCGCGCAGAGCGTCAGTGGCTGGGCCACCGCCATCAGCGCCGGCCCTGCCGACGAGGCGAGCCAGCTGCTGACCTTCAACGTCAGCAACGACAACAACGGCCTGTTCAGCGTTCAGCCGGCGATCGCCGCCGACGGCACGCTGACCTACACCCCGGCCGCTAATGCCAACGGCAGCACCCTGGTCACCGTCTCGCTCAGCGACGACG
>JBDSIN010000073.1:0-3814 GCA_039917955.1 Candidatus Limnocylindria bacterium | reverse complement strand
GCACAAGGACGAGGTCCTGCGGGCTCACTGTGCGGAGATCGGCCGCGACGAGTCGGAGATCGAGCGGACCGTGGGGATGGGCATCTGCGTCATCCGGGACACGTCGGAGGAGGCGGAGCGCGTGGGGAGTGCGCTGTTCGCGGCCAACGGCAACGCCAAGCCCTGGACCAACCAACTGATCGGCACGCCGGAGCAGGTGGCCGAGAAGATGCGCCCGTTCCTGGGGATCGGCTTCCGGCACTTCATCCTCGGCTTCCCCGGCCCACACGACGCCGAGTCGATGGAGCGGATGATCACCGACGTGAAGCCGATGCTTGAGGAGAGCTAGCTCAGGGCCGCGTAGGGCCGCGTAGGGCCGCGTCGGGCCGCGTCGGGCCGCGTCGGGCCGTGCTCTCGATCCGTCGCTCCTGCGCGCGTCGCTCAGCTCCGGTTACTACGTGGGGTAGTTCAACAGCACGTCACAGTCCCGGGACTCGCTTGCGACGTGCGCCGGCACCACGGGAAGTAGTGCCGCGACGCGTGAGGCGCGGTGCAGGGGCCTGGTTACCTCCCCCACGTGCTGTTGAACTACGGGACGTAGTAATTCATCGCCATCGGGGGCCAGGCACCGTTCCCACGCGCCGTTGAACTACGGGACGTGGTCTCTCGGCGATTCCGCGCCGGCGTGCCAGCTCTTATTACGGTGAGTGCTATATGCGAGCGCGCGGCGGTCCTGGCACGTCTTCGAGCGCGCGCTTAGCACGGGAAGTAGTACGGCGACCCCTCGACGGGCGCAGACGCGTTCCCAGCGAGCAGAATCGGGTGGATCGGTGCGCATATAGCACGTGACGTAATACCCAGCCCCCGCATGCAACTCGAACCAGCGCTACGCTCTCCGGGTGAAGGTCACGCTGCTTGCCGGCGGCACCGGGGGCGCCAAGCTCGCGCACGGCTTCCAGACGGCGCTCCAGGCGACGCTCCAAGCCACGCTCCAAGCGGCGCAACCCCGCGGCGAACTGACGGTGATCGTCAATGTGGCCGACGACACCGAGCGATTCGGCCTCCTCGTATGCCCGGACATCGACACCATCCTGTACACGCTCTCCGGCCTCGCGGACCGCGAACAGGGCTGGGGCGTCCGCGGCGACACCTACACGGCTCTCTCCCTGCTCGAGCGGTACGGCGAGGAGGCCTGGTTCCGCATCGGTGACGCCGATCTGGCGACACACGTTCACCGCGCGCGACTCCTGCGCGAAGGCCTCTCCCTGACCGATGCCACCGCCGCGATGACCGCCGCCCTGGGCGTGCCGAGCCACCTCGTCCCCGCCACCGACGACCGGCTGCGCAGCATGGTCCAGACCGATGCCGGAGAGGTCGATTTCCAGGACTACTTCGTGCGACGCCACCAGACCGATGAGGTCCGCGGCCTCCGCCTCGAGGGCGTGGAGTCGGCCCGGCCGAGTCCCGCCGCGCTGACCGCGCTGGCGGAGGCGGAGCTGGTGGTGATCGGCCCCTCCAACCCGATCGTCAGCATCGGCCCGATCCTGGCCATCAATGGCATGCGGGATGCGCTGCTCGCATCGACGGCGCCGCGAATCGGGGTGAGCGGAATCGTGGCCGGCAAGGCGCTGCGGGGGCCCGCGGACCGGATGCTCGTCTCGCTCGGACACGAGTCGAGCGCGCGCGGGGTGGCGCGGCTGTACGCGGGACTGGTGGACCGATTCGTGATCGACGAGGCGGATGCCGCGCTCGCGCCGGCGATCGAAGCCGAGCTGGGGATCAAGGTCGACGTCCTGTCGACGGTGATGAGCACCGACGAGGACCGTGCAAACCTGGCCGGGGAGCTGATCCGCATCGGCGAGGGTATGCTCAGCCGGTGAGCATCCGGATCATCGTGCCGCACCGCGGACTGGCCGCGGCCAAGACCAGGCTCGCCACGATCCTGCATCCCGATGAGCGCATGAAGCTCGCCGAGCGGTTGCTGCGGAGCGTGCTGGCGGTTGCGCGGCAGGCATGCGACGACGTGGTCGTCATCTCTCCGTCCATTGAGCTTGAGCCGATGGTGTCTGCCGCCGGCGCACGCCTCGTGGCGCAGCATGGGATGGGCCTCAACGCCGGCCTCGAGGAGGCGCGTGCGGCCGCCCTGGCCGAGGGCGTGACCACCCTGATCGTGCTACACGGGGACCTGCCCAACCTCGGCACCGGAGACATCCAGGCCCTGCTCGACGCGCTGCCGGTGCCGGCCGGCGTGGTCATTGCGCCCGATCGGGCCGGCGCGGGCACGAACGCGCTCGCCATGCAGCCGGCGGACGCCATCGGGTTCCGCTTCGGCATCGGCTCACACGCCGCGCACCGCGCCGCGGCCGAAGCGGGAGGCCTGCCGTTCGTCGACCTCGCGCGTCCAGGACTCGCCTTCGACCTGGACACGCCCGACGACCTCGCCCGATGGATCGAGTTGGGCGACGCGGCGTGATCTCGCTCACTGCGCTCGACGGTATCGGGGAGGTCGTGGCGGGCGACGATCTCGCGGCACTGATCGTGGCGGCGCTTGCCGCCGCCGACATCGGCCTGACCGATGACGACGTCCTGGTGGTAACCCAGAAGGTTGTCTCCAAGGCCGAGGGTCGGGTGGTCGAGCTGGCATCGGTCACCCCCCGGGATGAGGCGCGCGCCTGGGCGGCGAAGTGGGGGAAGGACGTTCGGCAGGTTGAGCTGGTGCTGCAGGAGAGCGTCGAGGTGCTGCGCATGGCGCGCGGCGGGCTGATCATCTCGCGCACGCGCACCGGGCTGGTGTGCGCCAATGCCGGCGTGGACATGTCGAACGTGGGCGGTGGCGCGGAGGCCGCCACGCTCCTTCCGGTGGACCCCGATGCCTCGGCGCGCGCGTTGCGGGCGGGGTTGCGCGAGCGTACCGGCGCGGCGCCGGGGATCGTGATCAGTGACTCGTTCGGGCGCCCGTGGCGGAATGGGATCGTCAACGTGGCGATCGGCTGCGCCGGGCTGGAGCCGCTGGTGGACCTGCGCGGCACACCCGACGCGGATGGTCGGGTCATGAGCGCCACGGTGATCGCGGTCGCCGACGAGCTGGCCTCCGCAGCCGATCTGGCAGGCGGCAAGGTCGCGCGGCGGCCGGTCGTGCTGGTGCGCGGCTGGGAACGCGGGACGGTGGAGGCGGTGGAGGCGGCTGATGCGGTGGAGGCGGCTGAGGCGGCCGACGGGCCCGGAGCCGCCGCCCTGGTCATGGACCGGGCGCTGGACCTCTTCCCCTAAAGGGGTTGCAGGAAGAGGCTGACGATCTCCGCACCCTCGACCCGGAAGTTGGCCTCGACGTGCATCGAAGGCGCGCCGGGTCGCATGATCGTGAGGTCGGCGATGTAGCTGGCGCCCATCGAGCGCCCATCGTTGGCGTACATGCGGAAGCCGTCGCCGGCGCGCACGAACCAGCCGCCGACCTTGTCGCGGCCGCGCAGGTTGGTGCGCTCATCGGAGCCTGGCACGGAGATGCCCAGCACGGCGTGCTCGGCAAACAGGTTGACCGCCGCATCGCGACGGTCGTCGTTGATCAGCTCCATGAAGAGGTCAACGGTTTCGGTGGCACCCATCGGGCCAAGGATAGCCGACGGCGCCGCATGGCCCGAGTACGGCTGGGGACCGATGCAGACGCGTCTCAAACACCCACAACGTGGTACGACCGACGAACCGGCGTGGGAGTGGGCTGGGCCGTCGCGTGCATTGCCTGACGTTTCGCCGGTCGGAGCGGGGTCGTGTCGCTCGGCGCCGTCGGTCGGACGAATGCCCTGGCGTTTCGGAGCGGCCTCCTCGCCCACGGCACCGC
>JBDSIN010000072.1:0-2898 GCA_039917955.1 Candidatus Limnocylindria bacterium | reverse complement strand
ACCGAGTCCGCGATGGCGCCCCTTTGCGCGCAGGTACTCGGCGTGCCAGCATGGTCCAGCGATGCGTTTGCCCCTCTTCCCCCTCCGCGGCGTGCTCTTCCCGCACCTGCCGCTGCCGCTGCACATCTTCGAGGAGCGCTACCGCGCGATGACCCGCGATCTGGTCGCGGACGACTCTCCGTGGAGCGGACGATTCGTGGTGGCGATGATCACCGCAGGATCCGAGGTCGAGCGCGGCACGCGCGACCCGTCGCCGGCACCCGTGGCCCATCGGGTCGGCACCATCGCCGAGGTGCGGCAGGCCGAGCAATTCGCCGATGGGCGCTGGGCGATGCTGGCCCTTGGCGTGGAGCGCGTCGAACTCGGACCGGTGGATCTCGCCGGTGCGTACGCCGTGGTCGACGCCGAGCCGCTCCCCGAGCTGGTGGGTGACGAGGCGGCAACGACGCACTTGTTGCCCGCGGTGCAGGTGGCACTCGACCGCTACCTCGAGACGGTGAAACGCCTGGTGGCCTCCACTGCGTCTGTCGGGGGAGATGTTCAGAAGATCAGCCGCGTGACTGCGTCCCTCGACGAGATCCTCAAGCCGTTCCGGCTGCCGGAAGACCCGCTGGCGGCCAGCTACGCCATTGGGGGAATGCTCCAGATCGAGCTCGGGCGCAAGCAGCGCCTCCTGGAACTGCCGGATGCGGTGGCAAGGCTGCAGGCCGAGCTGGATCTCCTCCGACGTGAGACGGTCCTGCTGGGCGAGGGATCGATGCCGCCGCTCGGCGCCAACGACCTGCGCTACAACCTGAACTGACTCTGACTCGCAGATGAACGGCCGCGGCGCCCCGGTGTTCCTGGTGGTGGTGCTCTCGGTCGCCGCCTGCACTACCGCGGCCAGCCCGTCCCCATCCGCATCGGGGTCGGCAACCGGCCAGCCGTCGGCTACCACCACGCCGTTCGGAACGACCTCGCCGACCGATACGGCGGCGCCGACCGCGAGCCCCACCCCCGCGGGCGTGAGCTATGTCGTGCAGGTAGGTGACACGCTCTCGTCGGTCGCGCGAGCCTGGGGGGCGACCGTTCAGCAACTGCAGGCGTGGAATGCCGACCGGTACCCATCCCTGGCCACCGCCCCGAACACGCTCCAGGCCGGATGGGTGCTGATCGTCTCCGGCGACCCGAGCACCACCCCGCAACCGACCGCGGCGCTGACCCCGGCCGCAACCCCCGCGGCGACGAACCCCCCATCCGGCTGTCTTGCCGGAAACCGCGTCGCCGCGGGCAGCGCCCAGACCTTCACCACCATCCCCGGCGCCGGCCACGCCGTGGCGCTCACCTTCGACATGGGCGGCCGCCTCGACCCGGGTGTTGAGATCCTCAACCTGCTCATCGCCGATGGCGTGTGCGCCACCATCTTTCCGACCGGCGCGATGGCGCAGACCGCCGACGGCCAGCGGGTGATGGCCATCATCAAGGCGCATCCGGAGCTGTTCGAAATTGGGAACCACACGATGCACCACTGCAACCTGGTCAGCGGTGGCGGCGGCTCGCCGACTGCGGCGCCGTGCGCCATCGGCGGGGCTCCATCGGCGCAGTTCATCAAGGACGAACTGACCGCTGCTGCCGAGATCCTGACGCAGTACTCCGGCCAGGATCCGATCCCGTACTGGCGGGCGCCGTATGGTGCAATCAACGCGGCCGTGCTGAGCGCGGCCGCATCGGTCGGGTACACCAAGACCTTTGGCTGGGATGTCGACACCATCGACTGGAAGCCGATCGGCGATGGCGGACCGACGGCCCAGCAGATCGCCACGAAAGTGATCAGTCGTGCGGTGGACGGCTCGGTGGTGCTGATGCACCTGGGCGGGTACGAGACGCTCGACGCCCTGCAGATCATGGTCTCCGGTCTGCGGGATCGCGGCTTCCTGCTTACCAGCCTCTCCGACCTGCTGAACTGACCCCGAGGGCGCACGCGCCCGAACCGGAGCGGGTCGGATGGCCCGCCGCATGCCTCCGAATGGCACTCGCCCACGGGTAGCAGGCGGCCGTAGCGTCGGGTGGCCGGCACGGTGGAGGCACCGTCGCCGCGCTCCGCATGCAAAGGAGGCTGCAGCCGTGGGCCAGCGCGTGTTGATCATGGGAGCCGCCGGGCGCGACTTCCACAACTTCAATGTCGTCTATCGCGACGATCCGCAGACCGAGGTGGTGGCCTTCACGGCGACCCAGATCCCCGGCATCGCCGGACGCCGCTATCCCGCCGAGCTCGCCGGCGATCGCTATCCCGAAGGGATCCCGATCCTCCCCGAGGAGGACCTCGAGGAGATCATCCGACGCATGAGCGCCGATACGGTCGTCTTTGCGTACAGCGACGTCAGCCACGAGACGGTCATGCACCTCGCCTCGCGGGTGCTCGCCGCCGGCGCCGACTTCACGCTCCTGGGCCCCGACCGGACGATGCTTGCCAGCGACAAGCCGGTCATTGCCATCTGTGCGGTACGCACCGGTGCCGGCAAGAGCCAGACCACCCGGCGCGTGGCCGAGATCGTGGCTGACATCGGTCGCGTCCCGGCCCTTGTTCGCCACCCGATGCCGTACGGGGACCTGGTGAAGCAGCGCGTCCAGCGCTTCGGGTCGCTGGAGGACCTCGAGCGCCATGAGACGACCATCGAGGAGCGCGAGGAGTACGAGCCACACATCGCCGCCGGCCGTGCCATCTACGCCGGCGTGGATTACGAGGCGATCCTGCGCGAGGCGGAGAAGGAGGGTGACGTCGTCCTGTGGGATGGCGGCAACAACGACCTGTCGTTCTACCGTCACGACCTGCTGATCGTGGTGGCCGATCCCCTGCGGCTGGGCGACGAGACGCGCTACCACCCTGGCGAGACGAACCTGCGTCGCGCCGACCTGGTG
>JBDSIN010000071.1:0-11322 GCA_039917955.1 Candidatus Limnocylindria bacterium | reverse complement strand
GTCCGGCGCGAACTGCATGCGCATCGCGCAGCCGCTGCACACCAGCTCATCGGCCGTCTCGTCAACCAGGAACGCGAGCTCGTCCTCGCACCAGGGGCAGGTCATCTGAATCGTCATGCCCGCATCCTGAGCATGCCCGCCGACACCTAGTCTGTCGCATTCTTCTACGCTTCCGCGCGTGACCCCCGATCCCACGGCACCCGTCGGCGACTGGCGCGCCTTTGCGCGTCGGCGCTACCGGCCGTTCCGGCTGCTGGCCGTGGCACAGGGCTTCATCGGTCCGCTGGCGGGTCCGGCCATCGTGATTCCGCTGCTGCTCTCGCTCGGAGCGCACCCGGCACTGGCCACGATCCTGGCGGTGTTGCCCGTGTTGGGCACCATGGGCCAGCGACTGCTGCCGAACCTCCTCGAACGGACCAATGGCAACCTGCGTGGCCTCGTCGTGCTCGGCGCCACCGTTGCGGAGCCGCGCGGCCTGCTGCTCGCCGGGATCGTCGCTCTGAACGCCACCGGGATTGCCTCGGATGCCGTGACGATCGCCCTCGTCGCGCTGGTGGTCGGGTTCTTCGGATCGATTGGAGCCATCGCATACGGGTCGCTGCAATCGTGGTACCAGATCATCCTCCCCGACGCCGAGCGTCGAGTCGTCGGTCCGCGGCTGGCCGGGATTGCCCTCGGCATCGGGTCGGTCGTCCTGCTGCCGCTGGCGCTTGGAATGGACGACCTGGTGAGCGGCATCGGCATCTGGGCGTACGCCGTCCCGTTCGGGGTCTCCGGCGTGGCCGGCCTCATCCCGGCCATCGCGCTGCGGCGCATCCCGTCGCCTGGCAGGGTGCGCGTGCCGCGCCAGGCGCCATGGGCGCAGGACGAGGACGATCGCCTGCGCGGGCTCGCACGCGTCCTCACGCTGGCGTCACTGGCCGCGGGGCTGGCGCCGTTCCTGGCGGTGTACGCGATCGCCGTGCTCGGCACCGGCCCCGGATTCGCCATCGCGCTGTCGGCCATCTCGTCGGGCACGCTGGTGCTGGCCTCGCTGGTGGTCAGCTCGAGGCTGGCCCGCGGCTCTGCATCACGAATGCTGCGCGCATCAATGCTGCTCCGCGGGGTCGCCCTGCTGCTGGGCCTCGCCGCGCATCCGGCCAACCCGTACGCGCCGGCGGTCCTGGTGGTGATCGCGATGGCCATGGCGGCCGGCGACACGGCCGGCCAACTCTCGGCGAATGAGCGTCTCTTCCGGCTGGCGACCGGTCCGGAGGTGATCGCCTTCCAGAGCCATTTCGTGGTGCGCTACGTCCTGGCGTACGGCGGCGGCCTCCTGGGCGGATCGGCGGTCATGCTGATGGGCGGCTACCCGGCCTTCGCGATCCTGTTCGGCGGGGCAGGCCTTGTCCGACTGACCGCGTCGCGCTTCACCGGTGCTCCAAGCCGATCGCATGTCGGCACGACCACCGAGGTGCACCGAACGGTCCAGCTGCCACCAGCCGAGCCGCCCGGCGACACGGCGGATGAGGCGGCCCGCGATGCGCCCAGCTGATCGGAGATCGGGACGATCGGACTACTTGCGTAGTTGCGCAACAAGTGAGAGAATCGGGTCATGACCGCGACCCTTCCAACCGAAGCACTGCGCGATCGGGCGGCAATCATCGCCCGAGCGCTCTCCGACTCCAAGCGCCTGTGCGTCGTCGAACGCCTGGCCGAGGGTGAGCGCTCGGTGAGCGACCTGTCGCGCGATATCGGCTGCCAGGTGCCCAACATGAGTCAGCACCTGGCGGTCCTGCGGCAGGCCGGCATCGTGGCCAGCCGACGGGAGGGCAACACCGTTTTCTATCGCCTTGCGGATGCACGCATCCTCGAGGCCTATCGCATGCTTCAGCAGGTCGCTCGCTAGCCGAGCGACAGAGAAAGGACCCTTCACAGACCGATGTCCAACGTACGCGAGGCGACCGACGCCAACTTCCAGCAACTCGTCATTGAGAACGACAAGCCGGTGATCGTCGACTTTTGGGCTGCCTGGTGTGGCCCGTGTCGATTGGTCGCCCCCGAAATCGAGAAGCTGGCGGAGAAGTACGCCGGGTCGGTGGACGTCGTCAAGCTCGACGTGGACGCCAACCCGCACACCGCCATGCACTACGGCGTCATGAGCATCCCGACTGTCGCCTACTTCGCCCCCGGCGAGCCGCCGCGCGCCGCGGTCGGCTTCCGCCCGGCCGAGCAGCTGGAGACCGCCTTCGGACTCGGGACTCCCGCAGCCACCGTCTGATCGCCGCGCCGCGCATCGCACCGCGCACGCTCGCCCGGGAAACCGGGCGAGCGCTTGATCTCCTGCACCGGGGGTTCCTGCGGCGGTAGTACCCTTCGGCAATGCGCTTGCGCGGCAGTTGGGCGTCCCTGGCGGCCGTGCTCGCCATCGGCCTGCTGACCTCCACTCCCGCCGTTTTCCCGCAATCGTCCACCGTCCGCGCTGCCGGCGGCCTGGTCACCGTGGCAGACGCGACATACACGGTCCTCCCGGACGGCGGCGGCGTGCGGGTTGTCATCAACATCGTCGCCACGTCGAATGAGCCCGACACACCGGACGCGCAGGTCTACTACACCGGGATGTCATTCGCCGTGCCGGCCGCCGCCGCCTCCTTCACTGCGAGCTCGGGGAGCTCGCAGCTCGGCGTGCGCATACAGGAGTCGACGGAGGACTACCGCGTTATCGCGATCACCTTCTCGCGCGAGGTGTTCTACCGCCAGAGCTACCCGTTTCGGGTCAGTTTCGACCTTGTCGACGCGGGCGGCGAGGCGGGGCGCGACGTCCGCATCGGTCGCAGCGTCGTGGCCTTCCCGGTGTGGGCCTTCGGTACCGACGGCACGGCGGGCGGGAGCGTGACGGTGATCCTGCCCCCCACCTTCAGCCCCACCTGGTCCGGCAGTGATCTGACCTTGCTCCAACAGGCGGACGGGAGCACGGTCCTGCGCGCGAGCGTCAGCGAACCGGGCGACTGGTTCGTCTACCTCATCGCCGAGCGGCCGGGGATCTTCGCGGCCACCGTGTTCGGGCTCGATATCGGCGGGTCGCAGGCGGTCGTGCGCGTCCGGGCCTGGGACGACGACCCGGCCTGGAGCGGCCGCATGCAGGAGCTCCTCACCGTCGGCCTGCCGGCGCTCCAGGAGCTGATCGGACTTCCGTGGCCGGTCCACGGGGAGCTCAAGGTCGAGGAGTCGGCCACCCTGCGGCTGGGCGAGTATGCGGGCATCTACAACAAGTCCACTGAGCTCATCACCGTCCGCTATGACGCGGACGCGCTGGTCGCGCTGCACGAGGCGGCCCACGTCTGGTTCAACCAGGATCTTTTCCGCGAGAGGTGGATCGGCGAGGCGTGGGCCGAGTTCTACGGGGTCCACGCCGCAGCGGCGGTGGGCGAATCTGGTGAGGTGTTCGCGCTGACCGATGAGCTGCTGGCGGTCAGAATCGCGCTGAACGACTGGGGCGACATCGGCGCAGAGGACCCCGATGTCGAGGCGTTCGCCTACGCGGCCACCTACCAGCTTGCCGAGTTGATCTTCGATCGGACCGATCTTGGCGCGCTCCAGCTCGTCTGGAGGGCCGCGAACGATGGCGAGACGGCCTATCAGCCGCTGCACGACGACGGCCCAGCCACCACCGGCGTGCCCGCCAGCCAGCCGGGCTGGCAGCGCCTGCTCGACCTGCTGGAGGAGCGTACCGACGTCGCGTACGACGACCTCTGGTCGGATTGGGTGGTCAGCGCCGGTCAACGTGCGCTCCTCGACGATCGGGCCGAGGCGCGGGAGCGGTACCTGCAGGTCGTCGAAGCAGCAGGGTCCTGGGAGCTGCCGGCTGCACTGCGCTACGAGCTGAGCTCGTGGCTCTTCGGCGAGACCCTCGAGCAACTTGACCAAGCGGCCGAGGTGATCACCCTTCGTGACGAGATTCGCGACCGGGCGACCGTCCTGGATATGGCGCCACCCGATGACCTCCGTATCGCCTTCGAGGGCGACGCCGGATTCGCCGCGGCGCGGTCCGAGGCCCAGGGCGCGCTGGAGGCGCTCCAGGCGATCGACGACGCCGTGCTGAGCCTGGACGACGAACTCGGACCGCTGGAGTGGATCGGCCTGCTGCTCGCCGATCCGGCCGCCGACCTGGCGGTATCGCTCGAGGCGTGGCAGACAGGGGACAGCGCCGCGGCGGCCAACGCCGCCGCGGCGGCCAGCACGACCCGGAACGGCGCAGAAGCCGCGGGCCGCGACCGGCTGCTGTTCGGCGGTGGCGGCACGATCGCGGCGGGCGGCGGCGGACTGCTCCTCTGGCGTCGAAGTCGGCGCCCGCGCACCGCGGCCGGACCCCGGGCGGTGCCAGGGGAACGCGATCCCGAGGATTCAGCGCCAGGCCCGGGCGGTCAGCCGCCGTCCCCCTGATCCGCTCCATCCACGGCAGGTCCCATCGGTAACGCAGAGGAACCGGTCGAGCGGCTAACCTTCCGTCCCAGTGAACCGATCGATCGCCGCGGTCCTCGCCGGTACCTTCACGCTGCGCTTCAGCACCGGCCTGACGGGCGGCCTGTTCCTGTACTACATGGCAGGCCTCCCCGACCACGGTGGTCCCGAGGTCACCTCCTTCATGGTGGGTCTGCTGACCGCCACCTACTTCATCGCCGAGCTGGTCCTGTCGCCCGGCTTCGGGGTCCTCTCCGACCGGCTCGGGGCACACCGCGTCATGCAGTGGGGTCCGGTCTTCGGGGCCGTGGCGGTGATCCTGACCGCCGGCACGACAGATCTCTTTCTGCTCGGCGTCACTCGCTGGCTCGAGGGGGCTGCCGCAGGGGCCAGCATCCCGTCGATCCTGGGGTACATCGCCATCGCAACGAGCCGCGATGAGCAGCTGCGGGGCAGGACGGTCGCCCGGTTCGAAGTTGCAACGCTGGCCGGACTGGGCATCGGGGCCGTGGCGGCCGGGCCGATGTGGGAGCTCTTTGCTCGCTTCGCATTCCTGCTGAATGCCGGCATCTACGGCATCTCGTTCGGCATCTACCGATGGGGCGTCGCTGACCTCGTCGATCACGGCCACGCGCGGGCGGGCACCGAGGGTCAGCCGCTTCATTCGGGTGAGCGTCGGCCGTCATCCTTCGACTGGGCGCGCTATCGAAGCGTCCTGTCGAGCCGCCGCGTGTGGCTGCTCGCTCCGACCTGGGTTGCACTCAACGCGATCATCGGCTCATGGACAACCCAATCGGTCTTCCAGCTCGTGCGCACGCCCTCCGCGCGCTTCGATGGCCAACTGTTGATGGGCGGGTTTGCGCCCACGCAGGTCAGCGCGGGCCTGGGAATCGCGCTCCTCGTTTTCGTCGGGGGCGTCCTGTACTGGGGCGGGCGCTTCAAGCAGTTCCGGCGGACGACGATCATCGTGATCGGCATCGCCGGCGGGATGCTGATGGTGGGATCCATCTTTGGGCTCAACCACTCGCAGTCGCTGGGGCTCACCGGTCAGATCCCCCTCGGGCTGGGCATGCTCGGCGGCCTGTTCGTGCTAGCCGGCGCAACCCCCGCCGCGCTCGGCCTGCTCGCCGATATCAGCGAGGCGCACCCCGACGACCGCGGGGCGATCATGGGCCTGTACTCGGTCTTCCTTGCCGTCGGGCAGATCACCGGCAGCCTGGCCGGCGGCGGCGCGGCCGAGTGGCTCGGCATGGACGGACTGCTGCTCGCGTCGGTCGGGCTCCTCGTCCTGGCAACCCTGCCGGTCCGCGGCCTGCGCGAGAGCGAACACCTCGTCGGGATGGCGGACGGGCACCAGTCCGAAGGGCCGGCCGACCTGCTTGCACACGCACTGCCACACTCGGACGAGGAACGCGCGCGCGAGGGGGACCCGGGAGGCTCCTAGCCGGTCGGCTATCCTTCACGCTCCAATGCGCCTCTCCAAGCTCTTCTTCACTTCGCTTCGCGACGACCCGGCCGATGCCGAGATGGCGTCGCACAAGTTGCTCGTGCGCGCCGGCTACGTCCGCCAGCTGGGCGCCGGGATCTACTCCCTGCTGCCGCTCGGCTTCCGCGTCAGCCAGCGCATCGAACAGGTCATCCGCGACGAGATGAACGCCATCGGCGGGCAGGAGATGGAGATGCCCGTCGTGCACCCCGCCGACCTGTGGCGCGAGACCGGGCGCTACGCCAAGATCGGCCCGGAGATGGTCCGCTTCAAGGACCGATCCGGCCGGGACATGGTGCTCGCCATGACCCACGAGGAGGTGGTCGCAGACCTGCTGCGCGACCTGGTCAAGAGCTACCGGCAGCTGCCGGCCATCGTGTACCACTTCCAGACCAAGTTCCGCGACGAGCCACGCTCGCGCGGCGGCCTGATCCGGGTTCGCGAGTTCGTGATGAAGGACTCGTACTCGCTCGACGCCGATGCGGCGGGCCTCGACCACGCCTACGACCTGCACTACGCCGCCTACGAGAAGATCTTCGGACGCCTGGGCCTCGAGACGGTGACGGTCGGCGCCGATGTCGGGATCATGGGCGGCAGCCTGGCACACGAGTTCATGGCGCTCAACGACGCCGGCGAGGACACGCTGGTGATCTGCCAGTCATGTGGCTACGCCGCCAACCAGCAGATCGCCGCCGTCGGCGCCCCGGATCCTGCGCCCGAGGAGATGCGCCCGACCGAGGAGGTAGCGACACCGGAGACGCCCACCATCGCATCGCTCGCCACGCTGCTCGGTGTCGGGACCGATCGAACCGCCAAGGCGACCTTCTTCGTGACCGGCGACGGCCGGCTGATCACCGCCATCGTGCGGGGCGACTTCGAGGTCAACGAGACCAAGCTGAGCAACGCGGTGAAGTCGATTGGCGGCCTCCGTCCCGCAAAGACCGATGAGATCAAGGCGGCCGGCATGGAGCCCGGCTACGCCTCACCCATCGGTGCCCACGACACGACGGTCGTCATGGACCAGCTGGCGGCACGCTCGCCGAACCTGGTCGCCGGAGCGAACCGGCACGGCTACCACCTGCTCAACGTCAACAGCGGTCGCGATTTCACCCCCGACCTCGTGACCGATATTGCCAACGCGCGTGCCGGCGACGCCTGCCCCAACTGCGGGTCGCCGGTCGTCCTGCGCCAGGGGATCGAGGTCGGCAACATCTTCAAGCTGGGCACCGATTTCACCAGGGCGCTCGGCTCCACCTACCTGGCCGAGGACGGCAGCCGCAACCTGGTGGTCATGGGCAGCTATGGGATCGGTCTCGGCCGGGCGATGGCCTGCATCGTCGAGGCGCACCACGACGAGAAGGGGATCGCCTGGCCAGCGTCAGTGGCGCCGTACCCGGCACACCTCGTGGCGCTCGGCGCGTCACGCGATCCCGCCGTCGGCGAGGCGGCGGAGGGACTCTACAAAGGTCTGGCCGATGCCGGCGTCGAGCTCCTGTACGACGACCGCGACGAATCTCCCGGCGTGAAGCTGACCGATGCGGAGCTGCTCGGCATGCCGCGCATCCTGACCATCTCACCGCGCTCCCTCGCCGCCGGGGGCGTGGAGGTCACCGATCGGGCCAGTCGCGAGCGCTCGGTCCGGCCCGTCGCCGAGGTCGAGGCCGAGTTGCGGGGCTAGCGCTCCTTCCCGGCATTGCGCGCCGCACGGGCCGCGTCAGCGGCATCGGCATCCCAGTCGAGCCAGTTGGTGAGCCACAGCCAGCGCTTTCGGTCGCCTTCGGCAGCGCGCTCCACCTCGGCGTGCAGCATGGCCACCGGTGATGCCAGCCGCTCGGCGAGGGTCCCGGCGATACGGTGGGCAGCGGCGCGCTCCTCCGCGCTGTTCGGTTCCGGCAATGGTGCTGATGCCGACAGCCCGGCAAGCTCCTGCGCGGTGGTCGCGGGGAGGACACGGAGCACGAGCTTCCGTCCCCGATACAGCTCGCCGGTCCCACCGATGATCATCGGCACCAATCGGACACCGGTACGCATCGCCAGGTAGCCGAAGCCGGGCTCGATGGTCCGCGCACGGTCAGGTTCCGACGGCGGGCCGGCCTCGGGAAAGATGACGAAGACGGCGCCCGCGTCCAGCACGCGCCGAGCGGCCTCGATGTGCGCCCAGAACGCCTTCGGGCCGCCGCGCGGCCAGACCGGGACCACCCCGCCGATGACCCGGAACAGGAAGCGCCGAAACCGCGTGCGGAAGAGCACCCGGCCATCGGCGAAGAACGTAACCCGCGGCTGAATCGGCAGCAGAAGCAACAGAATGAACGGATCGACCCAGCGCCGATGCGGCACCGGCACGGCCATCCAGCCGCCGACCGGACGGCCGCGCTCATCGGTGGGAAGGTGTTCGGCTCCATCCAGTTCGAGCCGGAGCCCGAAGACCCAGCCGGCCAGGATGCGGCAGATGCCGATCGCCACCCGGAACACCACGCCCGGTCGGTGCGAGATCTCCCCGATCAACCCGGTCGGCCGATCCTCAGGCATGGCGCAACCATACGCTCCGTAAGTAGGCTCGAGCACGGGGAGACTCCGCAGACAGAATCACTGAGAAATGCCTCTTGACAGGCCGCACCGGGGCCTCTATCATGCGTCGCATGGTAGTTGGCGAGACACGTGACCCCCTTACCGAGCTGCGGCGTGGCGTCCTCGAGCATTGCGTGCTCGCGGTGATGCGCCTGAAAGAGTCGTACGCGTTCGAGATTGTGCGCGTCCTGTCCGACGCGGGTGGCCTGGTGACCAGCGAGGGGACGATCTACCCGCTCCTCTCCCGACTCCGGCGCGACCGGCTGGTGGAGACTACCTGGCGTGAGTCAGAGTCCGGGCCGCCACGACGGTACTACCGGCTCACCAGCGAAGGACAGAAGGCGCTCGACGCATTCGTCCGTGACTGGACACGATTCCGCGATGCCGTGGACGCGGTCTTCGCGAGCAAGACTGATGGGAGGCTTTCCGGTGACCACTGATCCGCTCATTCGCGACTATCTCGGCCGGCTCGAGGCGTCGGCGGCAGCGCTGCCCGCCCACCGCCGTGCCGAGCTCGCGCGGGAAGTCAGCGACCATATCGACGCTGCGCTGGCGGAGGCCGGCCGCTCCGACGAGATCACCGTCCTGAACATCCTCGAGCGGCTCGGTTCGCCAGAGGAGATCGTGGCCGACGAAGCTGGCCCGGGCGGTGCATCACCCGTCGCAGGCTCCGGTTCGCGATGGGGCACCATGGAACTGATCGCAGGCGCGCTGCTGGTCCTGGCGTGGCCCGCCTTGCTGCTCCGCTTCGAGGTCCTCGGGATCTACCTCGGCTATGTCTTGTGGCTGGCATTCGGGGCCCTCGGGCTGGTGCTGGCATGGGCCTCTGGGGTGTGGAGCACACGGCAAAAGCAGATCACGACCGTGGTCGTCGTCGCGCTGTACGCGCTGGTGATCGTGGTGACGACCCCCACCCGTGTCGTCGTCACTCCCGCGGGGTCGCCTATCGAACCGACCGTCACGACGACCCAATAGCCGGCCGCGGCGGCCTCGGCTCGCTACCGGAGCTGCGGCAGGACCTCCGCGCCGATCTGCTCGAGCTTGGCGACGTCGTTCACACCGCGCACGCTGAACAGGATGTGCTGGGCACCCGCCTCCTTCAGCGTGCCGAATCGCTCGACGACCTGGTCCGGTGACTCACGCTCAAGGTCGAGCGACTGCAGGGTGCTGCGCTCGATCTCCTCGTAGGGGCGTCCGAGCCGTTCGCAGTGCTCGCGCAGCACCGCGTACTTGTGGCCGATCTTGGCCGCGTCGCCGAAGACGTTGCAGGCGTCGCCGTACTGCGCCACCAGGCGCAGGGTCTTCTTCTCCCCGCCCCCGCCGATCATGATCGGCACGCGGGGCCGCGAGATCGACTGTGGCGAGTTCAGCAACCGCGTGGCCGAGTAGTGCTGGCCCTCGAACGATTCGCCGCTGCCACTGCCGCCTGACCACATCGCATGCGCCATCTGGAGGCACTCCTCGAGCATCTCGAAGCGGTCGCGCAGCGGAGGCATCGGGAAGCCGAGCCCGGCCGACTCCTCCTCGTTCCAGGCCGCGCCGATCCCGAACCAGGCGCGCCCTCCCGACAGGATGTCGAGCGTGGTGGTCGCCTTGATCCACAGCCCCGGTTGTCGGTAGTGGATGCCGCCGACCATGAGCCCGAGCCGAGCCCGATCCGAATGAGCTGCCATGAAGGCCAGCGCCGACGTCCCCTCGAGCATCGGCGCCTCAGGCGGTCCCAGGCCGCGGATCTGGAAGAAGTGGTCCATCACCCAGATCGAGTCGAAGCCGGCGTCGTCGGCGGCACGCGTCACGCGTGCGAGGGTCGGCCCGATCGCCTCCGGACCACCGGGCCAGGTGAAATTGCTGATCTGCAGTCCGAACTTCATGCGGTCGTCCCGCAACCGCCGATTGGGAACCGACAGTCCGGTCGATGCGTCATGAGGGCATGATGACAGTTGGGCGCATGCTCCTCCCGGTGCTGGTTCTGCTCGCCGCCTGCGCGCAGACCTCGGGCGCGACGCTCGAGGGACGCACGTTCCTCTCCACATCGGTGACGAAGGATGGCGTTGAGCGTCCGCTTGTGGCAGACACCAGGATCCGGCTCAGCCTGGAGGACGGGCGGCTGGGGGCATCGGCCGGCTGCAACATCTACGGCGCCGACTATTCGATCTCGAATGGGCACCTGGTGGCCAGTGGCGGCTCGATGACCGAGATGGGTTGTGACGACGAGCGCTCCGCTCAGGACGAGTGGCTTTTCGCGTTCCTCGGTTCCAGCCCGACCATCAGGTTCGACAGCGATGGCATGGTCCTGGAGTACGAAGGGACCGTAATCACCCTGCTCGACCGCGAGATCGCCGATCCGGATCTGGCGCTGGTCGGTCCGACCTGGACGGTCGCCTCGATCATCGATGGCGACGCGGTCTCGAGCTTCCCGACTGACGTCGCGGCCACGCTGCAATTCCACGCCGACGGTACGGTGGCGGTGAATACCGGCTGCAACTCCGGCGGCGGTACCTACACGCTGAGCGGTTCGGGGATCCAGTTCAGCAATATCGCCCTGACCGAGCGCTTCTGCGAGGGGCCGGCAGGCCAGATGGAGGCCGCGGTGACGCCAATCCTGCAGGCTGCGTCGGTGAGCTACCAGATCGAGGCCCGGAACCTGACCGTCATGGCGGGAAGCCAGGGCCTGGGGCTGACGGGCGAGTAGTCCTGGCGCGTCAGCGCTCGACGCTGACTCCGTGCCAGAAGGCGACGTAGCCCTCCACGTTCTTGGCTGCGGCCTTCGTCTCGGGGTAGTACCAGGCGGCGTTGACGTTTCGCACGCCGTCGACCTCCAGGTCGTG
>JBDSIN010000070.1:0-8711 GCA_039917955.1 Candidatus Limnocylindria bacterium | reverse complement strand
GAGGGCACCTGTCGCCCGCCGAAACGATCGCCGACCTGGTACAGCTTGCTGGTCCGTTGCTCGCGCCCACGCAGACATCGGACGCGCTGCTCGCCGTCGGCGTCTCCGTTGCCGGCATCATCCGGCGTCCCGACGGATTGGTTCGCATGGCCCCCAACCTCGGCTGGCGCGACGTCCCTCTCGCCAATCAGCTCGCCGGCGCGCTGGGCGTGCAGGTCCCGATCTCGGTTGCGAACGAGGCGGACCTCGGAGCGCTTGCCGAGCTGCGCCGCGGATCGGCGGTTGGCCTGGACGACGTCCTCTACCTGTCGGGCGAGGTGGGCGTCGGCGGCGGCCTGATCGTCGGCGGCCGGCCGCTGACCGGCGCGGCCGGGTATGGGGGTGAGGTCGGCCACTTTCCGATACGTCCCGACGGCGCCCCCTGCCGCTGTGGGTCGGTGGGCTGCTGGGAGACAGAGATCGGCGAGCGCGCGCTGTTGCGCCAGGCCGGCTATGACGGGGGCGGCGGCCGGGACCAGGTTGACGCACTCCTCGCCGATGCTGCGACCGGATCGCCCAGCGCCCTCGCCGCACTCGCCGAGGTGGGTCGCTGGCTCGGGATCGGCCTGGCGGGGCTGGTGAACATCCTCAATCCGCAGATCGTCGTGCTCGGTGGCCTCTTCCATCGCATCCACCCGTTCGTGGCTGCGACGATCGAGGTCGAGCTGGACCGGCTCGCGCTGGAGGCGTCACGGGCGCTTGTCCGCATCGTGCCGGCGATGCTGGCCGAGGACGCACCGTTGCTGGGCGCCGCCGAGATGGCCTTCGATGGTCTGCTGGTCGATCCGGCCGGCTACCTTGGGCGATTCGAGCCACTGGCGGCCGCGGGAGGTGTCTAATATGCGGGCCGACATGCAAGGAGGGGCCTTGCCGTGCGAGCGGCAAGGTCGTACCCTGCACGAACATCGGATTGTCGCCCCTAAGGCGAGTGGCGAAGGTCCCGGCCTGCCCGAATCCCTGCGCGCGGAACGAAGCGAGGGAGGGCACGCCTGAAGGAAGTACGCATCGGACTGTTCAACGTCATCTTGAGAAGGAGTCACCCATGCTAGCTCGCCGAATTGTGGCGATCCTCCCGCTCGTCGCGCTCGTGGTCGCGGCGTGCACCACGGCCTCGACCGAACCGAGCTCTTCTGCTGGCGCGTCCGAATCTCCGGCGGCCGCTGATTGCATCGTCGCGGTTTCCTGGAACAACTTCCAGCAGCCGCGCTGGGCCCGCGCCGACAAGCCGGCCATGCAGGATGCCGTTGAGGCCGGTGGCGGCACGTTCATTGACGCCGACGCCAACCTCGACAGCCTGCAGCAGGCAACCGATATCGACAGTTTCATCGAGCAGGGCGCTGACGTCCTGGTGCTGCTGGCCCAGGACGGCACCGCCATCCTGCCATCGGTCGAGAAGGCCAAGACGGCCGGCATTCCCGTCATCGCCTACGACCGCCTCCTTGAAGATCCCGACATCCTGTACCTGACCTTCGATAACCAGGGTGTCGGCGTCGCCGAGGCCGAGGCCATCCTGGCCGCGGTGCCGACCGGCAACTACGTCGTGATCAAGGGCGACCCGGGCGACGCGAACGCAACCTTCCTGCGCGATGGCTTTGACGTTGCCGGACTCCAGGACGCGGTCGATGCTGGTGATATCACCATCATCTACGAGGAGTTCACCGACGCCTGGTCCACCGAGAACGCAGAGGCCAACATGGATGCGGCCATCCAGATCGCCAAGTCCCAGGGCATCGAGATCCACGCAGTCCTCTCGGAGAACGACAGCATGGCGCTCGGCGTCGTTGCCTCGCTCACCAAGGAAGGCCTGCAGGGGACGGTCCCGGTCAGTGGGCAGGACGGCGACTTCGCCAACCTGAACAACGTGGCCAAGGGCCTGCAGTACGTCGACGTCTGGAAGGATGCCTTCGCGCTCGGCAAGACGGCCGGTGAGGCTGCCCTCCAGCTCTGCGCTGGCAAGACCAACGCCGAAGTGACGGCTCCGGACGGACTCGGCCTCGCAGCGCCGGCCGCCGGGACAGCGACGACCGACTTCGAGACCCCCGGTGGGAACACCGTCAAGTCGATCATCCTGACCCCGACACCGGTCACCTTCGACACGCTCGACCTGGTGGTCGATTCGTGGATCCCGAAGGCGGAACTCTGCGCCGGCGTGGACGCGGCTTCGGCCCCGGACGCCTGCAAGTAACCCACCAAGCCCTCTGAGTTAATGACGCCCTGCGTCGCGATCGCGCGACGCAGGGCGTCCTCGTCTCACCCCTAAGAAGGATGCGGCCGCATGACTGACGGCGTGGGCGTGGCGCCAGACGAGCTGCAGGGCGGCAAGCCTTCATGGTTGCGGGGCCAGGTCGCTTCCCTTGGCCTCGATCTGCGGCTGTTCGGCATGCTCGTGGCCCTTGCGCTCATCCTGGTCTACTTTGGGATCAGGACCGATGGCAAGTTCCTGAGCCCCTCGAACCTGGTCGTTCTCGCGATCCAGGCCTCGGTCGTGGCGGTCATGGCCACCGGCATGGTGCTGGTCATCGTCTCTCGCAACATCGACCTCTCGGTCGGGTCCATCGTGGGCCTGGTATCGATGACCTACGCGATGCTGATGACCGAATGGATGCCTGACCTCGGCATTCGATTCGACACCGGATACATGTGGATTGTCGCGCTCGCGATCGGCCTGGGACTGGGTACCGCTATCGGCGCGCTTCAGGGCTTCGTGATCGCGTACATGGGTGTCCCGTCGTTCATCGTCACACTTGGCGGTCTCCTCTCCCTGCGCGGCGTGGTTTGGGTGCTCTCGGAAGGCGCTGCCAAGTCGGGCCTCGCCGAGCCGTTTCAGTTGCTCGGCGGTGGCGCCATCGGTGCGATCGGCGGTCCCCCCACGTGGGCGGTCGGCATCGTCGCAGCGGTCGGCATCATCGCGCTGACGGTATACGGGCGACGGCAGCGGAGCCGCTTCGGCTTCGGTGTGCGGCCCGCGTGGGCTGACGGCCTGCTCGCCATGGCCGGCGCCGGCGCGGTCGTGGGGCTGGCTGCATTCTTCAACGCCAACCTATGGCCCAAGGGGCTTGCCAGTCGGTACGCAATTGCAAACGGCATCACCGAGCCGCCGGGTGGTCTGAAGATCGCGGTGGGCATCCCCTGGCCGGTGGTGCTGGTCATCGGGGTGACCCTGGTGATGACCTACCTTGCCACGCGGCGCCGTTTCGGCCGCGAAGTGTTCGCCTACGGCGGGAATCCCGAGGCGGCGGCGCTGGCCGGCATCAATACCCGCTGGACGATCATGAAAGTGTTCGCGCTGATGGGCCTGCTGTGCGGCGTCAGCGCCGCTATCGCAGCCGCGCGCCTGAACGGCTCCACCCTGGACATTGGGCAGGGTAACGAGCTGTACGTGATCGCCGCAGCCGTGGTGGGCGGCACCTCGCTGGCCGGCGGCATCGGGACCATCCCTGGCGCGGTGCTCGGCGGCCTGGTCATGCAGACACTGGCCTACGGACTGAACTTCACGCGCGTGACCTCTGCGGTGCAGAACATCGTGGCCGGCATTGTCCTGGTGGTCGCTGTCGGATTCGACACGTACAACCGGCGTCGAGCGGGATAGACATGAAGAGGAACAGTCATGACCGCGCCTGAGAGCCCGCCGCTGGTAGAGATGCGCAACATCCGCGTCTCATACGGAGGGGTGCACGCAGTGGATGATGTGAGCATCGACCTGCGGGCAGGCGAGGTGGTGGGCCTGGTGGGCGGCAACGGCGCCGGCAAATCGACGCTGATGCGGGCCCTCTCGGGAGCGCGCAAGGCGGATTCAGGGACGATCCTGATCGATGGCAAGATCGTGACGATTACCAATCCGCATGATGCCAAGGGCCATGGGATCGAGACGATCTACCAGACCCTGGCACTTGCCGACAACCTCAACGCCCCGGCCAACCTGTTCCTCGGCCGCGAACTGACCAACTGGATCGGTGACCTCGACAACGCGGCCATGGAGCATGAGACCAGGAAGGTGATGGCGCGCCTCAACCCCAACTTCACCCGGTTCTCATCGCCCGTCTCGTCACTCTCGGGTGGACAGCGCCAAGCGGTGGCAATCGCCAGGGCGGTGCACTTCAACGCACGAATCATGATCATGGACGAGCCGACCGCGGCACTTGGGCCGGCCGAAACCGCCCAGGTCCGGAATCTGATCCGCCAGCTGAAAGCCGAGGGGCTCGGCATCTTCCTGGTCAGTCACGACATCCACGACGTGTTCGATCTGTCGGATCGGATCAGCGTGATGTACCACGGCAAAATCGTGGGCACCGTCAACAAGGCCGATGTCACCCACGACGACGTCCTGAGCATGATCATCCTGGGCCGATAGCGCGAAGCAGCAACACACTAGCGGTTCGGATCTGGCGGTCCGCAGGAGCTCACATCCGCCGGAAGGAAGGCGCCAGGGCCGGGTACAGATCTCGGTACACGGCGTGAGCCTCGGCGTATCCGGCTGCGTCCTGACCCGGCGATGCCGCGAGGGTGGCCGTGACGAGCGCGGCACACGTCGCCTCGACACTCGCGAACCAGCCTGCGCCGACTGCGGCCAGTAGCGCCGCACCGTACGCCGCGCCCTCCGAGGTGTTGACGGTCGCGATCTCGGCGTCGAGGACGTCGGCGAGGATCTGTCGCCACAGCGGGCTCGCCGTCCCGCCGCCGGAGGCGCGGATCTGACCGGGCCTCGGCATGCCTGCGCTGATCATCAGGTCGAGCCCGTCGCGCAGTCCGAAGGCCACTCCCTCCAGGACGGCCCGCGTCATGTGTCGCCGATCGTGCGCCAGTGTCAGACCGATGAAGGCACCGCGCGCCTGCGGATCGGGGTGCGGGCTGCGCTCGCCGGTGAGGTAGGGGAGAAACCAGAGGCCGTCGCTTCCGGCCGGTACACCACCGGCCTCCGCTACGAGGTCGGCATAGTCGACGCCCGGCGCGAGCGCGTCGCGGAACCAGCGCAGGCTGCCGGCCGCGGAGAGCATCACCGACATCATGTGCCAGCGGTCCGGGACTGCATGGCAGAAGGCATGCACCCGCCCACGTGGCTCGTAGATCGGCCGGTCGGTTGCGGCGAAGATCACGCCGGACGTGCCGAGCGAGAGCGCCATGGTGCCCTGCCCGACCGCCCCGACGCCCACCGCGTTGGCTGCCTGGTCGCCCGCCCCGGCCACCACCGGCGTGCCCGGCTGCAACCCGGTGGCAGCCGCGGCCTCCTCGGTCACTGACCCGGTGATCTGTGGGCCCTCCCAAGTTGTCGGCATCCAGGCTCGCTCGATCTCCAGGGCGGATAGGATCTCGCTCGACCAGTCGCGCGCCGCCAGGTCGAACAGCAGCGTCCCAGCGCCATCGGCCTTGTCGACGGCGTACTCGCCGGTCAACTGCAACCGCACGTAGTCCTTTGGCAGCAGCACGTGAGCGATCTGCGACCAGACGTCGGGCTCGTGCTCGCGGACCCACATCAGCTTGGGGGCGGTGAACCCGGTGAGCGCGTCGTTGCCGGTGATGGCGATCAGCCGCTCGGCGCCCACCAGCTCACGGATCAGGTCACACTCGGCGGCGGTCCGCTGGTCATTCCACAGGATCGCCGGGCGCAGCACGGCGCCCGCGCGGTCAAGCAGGACCGCACCGTGCATCTGGCCGGTCAGTCCGACCGCCGCGATGTCCTCCCCGCCAACGCCCGTCGAGTCGAGGACGGAACGGATGGCCTCAACCGTGCCATCCCACCAGAGGCCTGGCTCCTGCTCGCTCCAGAGGGGCCTGGGCGTGCTGAAGCCGTACTCGGCGACGCCGATGCCGCGCACGGTCCCGTCCTCGGCGACGAGGACGGCCTTGGTCGCGGTCGTTGAGCTGTCGATGCCGAGCAGGTGGCCCACCGGTTCAGCGACCGCCGTCTGGCCCGGCCCCCGACTGCGCGTCGGCGGCCCAGATCTCCCGGTTCACCATGTTCTCCAGCAGCTCCTGGCGACCCGAGACCGGGCGTGGATCGAATTCTCCTGCAGCGGTGCGTTCGGCGAGCGTCTGCAGCGTCTGCTCGCCCGACAGGATCTCCGACCCGAGTCCCGTCTTCCAGCCGGCATAGCGCCCTTCGCGGTGACGCTCAAGAGTCTCCCGCTCGACCATCCGCGCGGCGACCACCAGTGCACGGGCGAGGGTGTCCATACCGCCGATGTGGGCGTAGAAGAGATCGGTCCGGTCCATGCTCTGCCGGCGCAGCTTGGTGTCGAAATTGAAGCCGCCGGTCGTCAACCCACCGCTGCGCACGATCTCGTACAGCGCCAGCGAGAGCTCGTCCACGGAGTTCGGGAACTGGTCGGTGTCCCAGCCGTTCTGATAGTCGCCGCGGTTGACGTCGATGCTGCCGAGGATGCCACGCCCGGCCGCGTAGGCGACTTCGTGGTGGAAGCTGTGCCCGGCCAGGGTGGCGTGATTGACCTCGATGTTCACCTTGTACTCGCCCGACAGGCCGTGACGGACCAGGAATCCGTCCACCGTCGCAGAGTCGTAGTCGTACTGGTGCTTGGTCGGCTCCTGTGGCTTGGGCTCGAGCAGCAGGGTGCCGGTGAAACCGATGCGGTGCTTGTGCTCCGCGACCATGGTGAGGAAGCGCGCCAGGTGCGCCTCCTCACGCACCAGGTCGGTATTGAGCAACGTCTCATAGCCCTCACGCCCTCCCCATAGGACGTAGTTGGCACCGCCCAGCCGATGGGTGACCTCGAGCATCTGCTTCACCTGGGCTGCCGCATAGGCGAAGACCTCGGGATCCGGGTTCGTCGCCGCCCCGGCCGCGTAGCGGGGGTGGCTGAACAGGTTCGCGGTGCCCCACAGGAGCTTCACGCCGGTCCGCGCCATCTGCCCCTCGGCCTCTGCCACCATCTCTTCGAGGTTCCCCGCTGACTCCGCAAAGGTTCGTCCTTCGGGCGCGAGATCCCGGTCGTGGAAGCAGAAGAAGGGGACCCCGAGCTTGGCCATGAACTCGAATGCAGCATCCAGCTTGGCGTGGGCCGCCACCATCGGGTCCAGCCCGGCGGCCAGCCACGGCCGGTCAAAGGTCCCCGCCCCAAAGACATCCGAGCCGGACCAGTTAAAGCTGTGCCAGAGGCAGACCGCGACGCGCAGGTGGTCCTTCATCCGCTTGCCGAGGACCACGCGGTCGGGCTCGTACACCTTGAACGACAACGGGTCGGTCGAGTCGAGCCCACCGAACGCAATCGGGCCTGTGACATCGGAGAAGAAGTCATCGTTCACGGTCATCCTCCTGCGCCCCCGCTCGTGATCGGGCGGATTTGTAGGAGATTGTGACATATTGTGCGAGCGGCTTCTGGCGGACAGCTCAGGCGTCGTCCTGGGCAACGCGAGCCGTGTTGATCCGCGAGGCGGCGTCCTCGAGTTCGACGAAACGCAGGGCGGCCCCTACGGCTCACCGGGAAAGGCGGCGCTCGAACGGAAGACGGGGAGCCGTTGAGGTGCCGCGAACGCGCGGGCTCAGCCGTTCGCAGCACGAAATCGACTCGGAGAGGACATACTCGACGCGATGGACATTCTCGTCATCGGCGCAGGGGGCTACGTCGGCGGCCGACTCGTCCCGCAACTTCTCGCGGCCGGCCACCAACTCACGCTCGCCTCCCGACAGCCGGCCATGGTCGCCCATCGCTTCCCGGAGGCGAATGTCCTCGCGGCCAACCCTCTCGACCCGGCCCTGATGAGCGAAATCGTCCGCCCCGTCGAGATCGTCTACCACCTTCCCGAGACGATCGTGCGTCACGGCTCGGAGGCATGGGCCAGCGAGGTTGGTGCCGCTGAAGGGATCGGCGAGGCGGTTGCGGCAGTCGGCGCGAGGCGAATCATCGTCCTCGGGAAGCTTGCGGAGGGTCCGGTGAACTCGCCGTCGTCCAGGCCGGGCGCGCGCGGCGACCGCGGTGAAGCTCTGGCCCGTGGTGGAGTGCCAGTCCTCGAGTTCCGAGCGTCGCTGGTCATCGGCTCGGGGAGCGCCACGTTCGAGATGGTGCGCCACTTCGCGGATCGCGTCAGGATCATCGGGAGCCCGCGCTGGGCTGAGTATCGGGCCCAGCCCATCGCAGTCCGCGATGTGCTGGCGTACCTGATGGCCGCCCTCGAACGCGACCACACCGGAGTCGTCGAGATCGGCGGGCCGGAGGTCCTCTCGTTCGCGGAGATGCTGCTCGGCTACGCTCGGCTCGGCGGCGTCCGGCGCTTCCGGATCCCGCTGCCCGCGGCCACGCCGTGGCTGAGCGACGCGTTGGTCAGCCTGGTCTCGCCCCTGCCGAGAGGTGCCGCCGCCGCCATCATCGAGCGGCTCCGCACCGGTGTTGTCGTCCAGGATGCCTCGGCGGCGGCCTCGTTCCCGGTCTCTCCACTCACCTACGTCGTAGCGATCCAGCTCGCGCTCGAGCGGACCAAGGACAACCGGGTCGAGACGGCCTGGTTCGACACGTTCGAGAGCCGCCGCTCACCCGGACGAACGGAACGCGAGCCCCTCGATCCGCCCTCTCCGGAGGCGGCCGCTGCGGGGCGACGGTTGCTCATCGATCGGCGATCACTCGGGATCGCGGCCGACAGCGAGCGGGTCTTCGCGGAGGTGGAGCGGCTTGGCGGCAACGCCGGATGGCCAGCCGCCAACTACCTCTGGCGGCTCCGCGGGC
>JBDSIN010000069.1:0-4228 GCA_039917955.1 Candidatus Limnocylindria bacterium | reverse complement strand
CGCCCAGCGCCAGGACCGAGATGGGCTCGCTCATGAAGTTCGGCCCGGCGGTAGCGATGCCGACGCCGGCGATGGTGCCCAGGGTCAGCATCAGTCCCATCAGGCCGCTGGCGATCCCAACCTGTCGGGCCGGGACGAGGTCAGGGACATACCCCTGGAATGGGCCCTGCGCGAAGTTCGAGCTGACCTGCAGCAGGAAGTAGAACGCGACCATGGCCACGAAGGAGTTCGAGAATGCGAGGCCCGCCAGAAACACGACGTCGAGCAGCGAGCCGATGACGATGTATGGCTTGCGCCGTCCCCAGTGGCTCACCGTGTAGTCGCTGATGACCCCGATGGTCGGCTGGATGATGATCGGTGCGATGGCGCCGATCACGAAGATGACCGCAAGCATCGTCCCCGACGTGGCTCGGCTGATGTCGTCGAAGCGGCCGGGCAGCACCACCACGCCCAGGCCGCCCCAGATGGTCTGGATCCCGAACCAGTAGACCGACAGGGAGAGCAGCTGCGCCAGCGGCAGGTCGCGGCGGGCGGGCTCGCCGGTCGGTGTGGCGTGGGTCATCGGGTCCGCCTCCATGCCTGCACGACGCGGACGATACTCGGCCCACTCCCCGTGCGATAGCACCTTGCCCGACGAGACCTGCGGCAAGACTGCGGTAGTGTCGGGCGGGTCACAGCCGGCCCTGCCTGATGGCGGGGTATCATCCGCCCGTGATTGACCCGATCGCCCTTCGGCTGGGGCCCCTCGAGATCCACTGGTACGGAATCATCATCGCCAGCGCCATCCTTGGTGCAGCCATGTTCGGAACGCGCGAGGTCCGCCGCCGAGGCGAGGACGTCGATGCCGGCTGGTCGATGCTCCTGTGGATCATCCTCTTCGGGGTGCTGGGAGCGCGGATCTACCACGTCATCCACGAGTGGGGGACGATCTACTCGGCACACCCCGAGCTGATCCTCCAGGTCTGGAAGGGCGGCCTCGGCATCCCCGGCGCGATCGCCGGCGGCGCTGCGACGCTGTGGGTCTACACGCGACGGATGGGCATGGCGACCGGCAGCTGGCTCGACATCTTCGCCATCTCACTTCCGCTCGGGCAGGCGATCGGCCGGCTCGGCAACTTCGTGAACCAGGAGCTCTACGGTCCGCCCACCGACCTGCCCTGGGGGATCCCGATCGACGCCGCCCACCGCATCGGCGATTGGACGAACCTGTCCACCTTCCCCGTCGATACCGCCAGATTCCATCCGCTCTTCGCGTATGAGGCCCTGCTCTCACTGCTCACGCTCGGCGTCCTGTTCTGGGCGAGCCGTCGCTTCGCGGCGTGGCTGTACGACGGTGACCTGCTGCTCATCTACCTGATGGGCTACGGCGCGTCGAGGGCGTACCTGGAGACCTTCCGCGTCGATAACTGGACGATCGGCGGCCTGCCGACGGCCATCTGGCTGGGCCTCGCCGCG
Source organism: Candidatus Limnocylindria bacterium (assembly GCA_039917955.1). Lineage (GTDB taxonomy): Bacteria > Chloroflexota > Limnocylindria > QHBO01 > QHBO01 > CF-167. The sequence continues at coordinate 2,773 of JBDSIN010000069.1, read as the reverse complement.
GTCGTGCTGGCTGGCGGCTTCCTCCTCCTTCGGCACATGCGCGGCTGGGGGACGCCCGGGGCGTGGATGGAGCGCCTCCAGGCCCGGACCGATGCCGCCGCTGCAGCGGATGAACCCGCAGCGGATCCCGCGGAGGCCGGCGCTGACTGATCGGCCGGGCATCGCGCCCGATGTGACCGCGGCCATCGGCAGTACGCCGCTGGTGGCACTCGACCGGCTGGCCGTCGGGCTGACGCCCCGGCTGGTGGCCAAGCTCGAGCACATGAATCCCGGCGGATCGGTCAAGGACCGGATCGCCATGCCGATGATCGAGGCCGCCGAACGCGCGGGCCTCCTCAAGCCCGGTGGGGTGATCGTGGAGCCGACCAGCGGAAACACCGGCGTCGGGCTGGCCATGGCGGCCGCGGTAAAGGGATATCGGTGCATCTTCGTGATGGCCGACAAGCAGTCCGAGGAGAAGCGCGCGCTCCTGCGGGCGTACGGCGCGGAGGTGGTGGTGTGCCCCACCGATGTCGACCCTGACGACGAGCGGTCCTACTACCGGGTCTCCGATCGCCTGGCTCGCGAGACGCCCGGCGCCTGGAAGCCCAACCAGTACGCGAACCTCGCCAACCCGGAGGCCCACTACCAGACCACCGGTCCGGAGATCTGGGAGGCGACGCAAGGGAAGATCACGCATTTCGTGGCGGGGATCGGCACCGGCGGAACCATCAGCGGCATCGGGCGATATTTGCGGGAGCAGAAGCCGGGGATCGTGGTGGTCGGTGCCGATACCGTCGGAAGCGTCTTTTCAGGCGGCCCGCCACACCCGTACCTGACCGAGGGCGTCGGCGAGGACTTCTGGCCGGTCACATACGACACCGATGTCTGCGACCTGATCGTGCAGGTCTCCGACCGCAACTCGATGCTGACCGCGCGCCAGGCGACCGCCACCGAAGGGATCCTGATGGGTGAGTCATGTGGGACCGCGCTGTGGGCCGCCGTCCAGGTGGCGCGGGACCTGGACGAGGCGGAAGCGCTCTTCGTGGTGCTGCTGCCGGATTCCGGGCGCAACTACATCGGGAAGCTCTACAACGACGCTTGGCTGCGCGAGGTTGGGTTGCTCCGGGAGACGGAGGCGGTCGTCGACTACGACTGGCGTGAGACGCAGCTCGGCGTGGTCGCGCGGAACGACCGCGCGGAATAGCCACCGCGGAATAGCCACCGCGGAATAGCCACCGCGGAATAGCCATTGCGACGCGGTTGGGCGCTGGAAACCATGACGGGCGGCCGATGCCCGCTGACGCCTGTCCGTAATTCTCCGCGCCGGAGGTTTACGCCAGTGGTGCGGCCGCGAGCGCCTCTGCCGGATGGCTGACTCTCACCCAGTGAGGATTACGCCGCGCCGGCCGGCGAATGAGCTCACTCGCCTCCCATTGGTCTCCGCCGCTGAGAAATAGGCGACGAAGGCCAGATCGCCCCACGCAACGACGACCTGCGCGACCGGGCTCTTCGGTGGTTGTGCGGCGGGAGCGCGCAGCCTAGGCTGACGGCGATGCAGACGGACGGGAGCACCCTGGCGCGGCGAATCGGCCCGCGACTCGCCGTGAAGCCCTGGATTCGGGGGCTGGGCTGGGGTGTCCTCTCGCTGATCAGTTGCATCGCGCTGCTATTGCTGCTCGTCTGGCCGATTGGGCAGCTGGTGGACCTGTTCGACGCGCCACACCCGGAGGTGCTGGGCTTGTGGGCATTTGCCTGGGTAGCCGCGTCTGGCCCACTGGCGCTCGCCACGGCCCGCATGACACTCGGCAGTTGGCCAAGGGCGCACCCCTTGGCGTGGGTCGTGTTGCTGACGGGTGCGCTCGTGAGTGCGGGTCACATCGTGGTCCTCGGGGACTGGTCGATCGCGCGGTTTGGCTTCGTCGAGACGGACTATCTGTGGCCGACGTCTCTTCTCTTCGCGGTTGTGGGGGGCACGGCGGCGGCCGGGTTCGGGGTCCAGGTTGCGCCACGCTGGGCCGTCCGCGCGCCGCTGCTGGCGGCCGGCGGAGGCCTCGTGCTCGGCGCCTGCATCGTGTCCTCGAATATCCCGGGACTGAGCGACGGCCTGGAGCCGTACAGTTGGCCGTTGGCGGGATGGACAGCGGCCGCCGCGCTGTACATCGGCGCCGTGGGAGTTCTCTCGCTCGCGCGTCTGCGACGCGGCTGAGCCACGTCGGCCAGGGCCGCAGACCGCCACTCAATAGGCAACGCCCGCTCCGTCGCGGTACCCTTGACCATCACGCATCACGGAGCCACCCGTTCATGACCAGCCTCGCCCAGCCACCTGCTGTCGACGCCGCGCCTCCCGCGGAACGCGTCAACCACTGGATCAACGGGCAGCGCGTACCCGGGACCTCGGGGCGCAGCGGTCCGGTCTACAACCCCGCCACGGGCGAGATCGCCCGCGAGGTTGACTTCGCATCGGTGGAAGAGGTGGATGCGGCGGTCGCCGCAGCCAAGGCCGCCTTTCCGGCATGGCGCGCGACCAGCATCAGCAAGCGGACCGAGATCATGTTCCGCATCCGCAACCTGGTCGAGATTCACCGCAAGGAGATCGCGGCGCACCTGACCGCCGAGCACGGCAAGGTGCCATCCGACGCGCAGGGGGAGGTCGCCCGCGGCCTGGAGAACCTGGAGTTCGCGACCGGCATCCCGCACCTGCTCAAGGGCGGATTCTCCGAGCAGGTGAGCACGGGCATCGACGTCTACCAGATCCGCCAGCCGCTGGGCGTGGTGGCGGGCATCACGCCCT
>JBDSIN010000068.1:0-4257 GCA_039917955.1 Candidatus Limnocylindria bacterium | reverse complement strand
ACGTGGACGCTCGCGCCCTCATCAGGCCCCAGATCGCCGAAGTTGCACTCCAGGACCTGCGCACCGACCGGGCCGGTAATCTCGCAGTCCTCGTTGTCCGGGTCGATGCTCCAGTCCAGGCCGCTTCCCGCGGGCAGCAGGTCGTCGAGCTCGACGCTGTACGCCGTCCCGGTGCCATCCACATCGGAGTTGCTGACGGTGATGGTGAAGCCGATCTCCTGGCCGGCGCTCACCGTCTCCGGATCGTCACCATCCGCGTCCTTCTCGGCCGTCAGGGCCGGGCACTCCACGACGATGGTGTGGTCATCGGTGTTGTTGTCGAGGACATCGTCCTCTTCGTTGGTCGCCTCGTTGGATGCCCAGGCGGAGGCCTCGTTGAACAGGTCATCGCAGTCCGCCGGAGCCGTGTCGGCCTCGACCTGGACGGTGAAACTGTCACCCGCCAGGAAGATGTCGTCCTCGAGGGTGCAGGTCAGCGCCAGTCCGTTGACCGCGCAGGTTGCGGGCGACGTATCGAAGCCCGCGGCCAGCGCCCAGCCACCCGCCACCGACGGCAGCGTGTCGCTGAAGGTGAACTCGTAGGCGTCACCGTCGCCGATGTTGCTGACCGTGATCTCGAAGAAGATCTCATCGGTGGCGTTGACAGTGCCCGAACCGGTCTTGTCGACCTGGATGTCCGGGCAGTTGACGACGATCTCGACGTCTTCGACCGAGTTGTTCGAGCCGTCGTGGTCATGCATCACGCTAACCGAGACGCTGTTGCTCAGCGTGCGGCAGTCGTCGGGTGTGGCGTCGTGGCTGAGGTGCACGACCTCTTCGTCGCCCGGCTCCATGTCGCCGAACGTGCAGTCCAGGTCGTCGCCGACGATTTCGCACGAGTCGTCGATATCGGGCGAAACGATCTCGGCCGACCATGCGCCGTCCACGGGCGGCAGGTCGTCATGGAGGGTGACGTCCCCGCTGGTGCCGATGCCGCCGGCCGTCACCGTGATCGTATAGCGGGCCTCGTCACCCGCATTGATCTCCGGCGTGCCGGTGGACTTCTCCACGCTGACGTCCGGGCAGAGCACGTCGATCTCGCCTGCGTCGTTGTCGGAGCCGTCGTTGCCGCTGTCCACGGCCGCGAAGGGGTTGCTGAGCGTGCCGCAGTCGGCGAGAACCGTCTCGGCGCTAACGGTCACGGTGCGTGAGGCGCCGGCCTCGACGTCCTCTGGACCACACGACAGGGTCTGCTGCTCACCGGCGTCGCCGCTGATCGCGCAGTCCTCCCATGCCTGCGCCGGTTCTGCGCCGGGGTTGGCGATGATGACCCAGCCGTTCTCCACGATCGGCAGGTCGTCGTCCAGGGTCGAGTCCCTCGCTTCGCCGTCGCCGTTATTGGTCGTCACGATGCTGAAGACCGCGTCGTGGTGGTCGTCACCGGAGTGGTCCTCCGGGTGGTGACCACCGGCATAGATGTCGTTGAGGGAGCCGTCCTGCGCGTCCTCGTCGGGATACTTCTCCACGTCGAGGTCGCCGCACAGCACGTCGATGTTGCCGGCGTCGGTCACCGAGTCGGCGTTGTCCGCCGCTCCGCTGGCAACCGGGTTGTTGACGTCGCCGCAGTCATCGGGCGCCTCGGTGAGGGCCCGAACGGTGACGTAGCGGCTATCGCCCGCCCCGATGTCGGCGGGACCGCACGAAAGGTTCTGCGCGCCGCCGGCGGGGCCGGTGATGACGCAGTCGCCGTCCTCGGGCCAGCTGGAGCTGCCGATCGCCCAGCCATTGGTCATGGCCGGCAGGTCGTCGTCCAGGGTGGCGCCATCGGCCGCGCCGGTGCCGTCGTTGTACAGGGTGATTGTGAACACGGCCCAGTCGCCGGCTGTCACGTCGTTGGCGCTGGCGTCCGCCTGATCTTCATCGGGCGTCTTCTCGATGCGCAGCACCGGGAAGAGGAGCTCGTTGACGAACGGACCGAAGGTGACCGAGCTGTTCGCTGCGACGTCCAGGGAGAAGCAGTAGGGCTCCGCAGGGGGCCATGCATAGTCTCCGGGAGGCGGCGCGATTTCGCAGACTTCGTAGCCGTCACCGACGGTGTACGGCTCGACGTCGGTCAGGTGAATGGTGCCCGGCGTGGCGTCGTCATCGGCGCCGGTGTAGAGCTCCTGTCCGTAGTTGTCGAGCACGTCGAGCCAGCCGCTGGGCGGGGCGCTGTACGGGTCGGGAGTGATCCGGAACGTGGCGCCCGCAACCGGCTGGTCGAACTGGTCGACCTTGAGGATGGTGATCTCGGAACAGGTCGACAGGTCGACCGGGATCGGATCGATGCGGTCCTTGAGGTCAGCGCTGAACGAGTTCGACGAGCGGCTCTTGGTGAAGATGCTGCCGAACGCCTTGCAGTCTCCGCCGAGGATGTCGGAGAGGTTCAGAACGGCCTCGCCGAACTCACCGTTGTCGATCATCGTCCCGTCCCCCATGACGCAGTCGGGGATCGCGATCGGATCCTTGCTGGTGCCGAAGAAGTTGACCGATCCCTCGGCCAGGCCCGATGCGTCCAGGTCCTGCGCGGCGCCCTTGACGCCGGTGACCGGATGCACCCATGCGCCCTGGTCCTCGACGGGGCTTGTCGGGTCAGGGTTGTCCGTGATGTCCGAGTCCCATTCGCGCAGCTGCAGGTCGACCTGGTAGCCGCTGCCTGAGCCGGGGTTGGCCTGGAAGTCAAAGGTGACCAGCAGGTCGCCATCGGTGCGGAGCTTGGTCTTCCCGTTGGAGCTGACCACGTCGGACTGGTTGAACTCGAAGTCGATGGTGCTGGTGCCGGTCGAATCGGCGCGAACCCAGGCGAGGTAGACGTACAGGTCCGACCCGATTGTCTCGCTGGCGACGTACTCGCGCAGCAGGTCGTCCTTGTTGTTCGGGATCGTCCCGTCCCCGAGAGTCGGGACGTCGGTGTCTTCCTTGTTGCCGCTGCTGGTGAACGATGTGTCGCTCGAGCCGCTCACGCTGTCAAACCCGGGCACGAGGTTCGGCGCGGGCGTGCACCAATCGGTCTCGCTGCCCTCGACGGTAAGGTTGCCGTCCAGCGCATTGAAGCTGGAGGTGCCAAGTGCGGCCACCGGCGACGACAGAAAAGGCGTCACCGGGCCGATGAAGAGGTTAAATGCGAATGCGAGGAATACCGGAAGAGTGCGGATGCGCGCGTGGGTGGTTCGAGTAGTCACGGATGCCCCCTTGGCATTGCTGGTCGGTCGTCTGCCTGCGACCGCTCGAATGAACCGATAAACGTCTCTATCCTTTCGCGTCCCCACCTCGGCGGTGGGAACTCAGATGGGGCATTCGACGCGGGCAGGGCGTCGGCCACATCCAGCTGGTGGCGCGTGCTTCAGTTGTGCTCCCGCAGGGGAACTAGGGAGGTGAGTATCCCACCGCCACCGGTACTTTGGTACCCCCCAATTCGGGCAGCGACAGCCGGTCTGGTGCGGTTCGGTGAGCAGTTCCGATCAGTTGTGTTGACGCGCTGCACCGGCAGGGTCCTGGGACCTCCGGCGGCTGGGAACGACACAGCCCCCGCCGAAGCGGGGGCTGTGTCAGGAGTACCGGCCTTACGCCGTCGGCGCTAGCTGCGGCTGCGCGCCGCCTTGACGTTGGCGAAGGCGAGGCCTGCCAGCGAGGCCAGCAGGATCAGGCCGAAGCCAACTGTCGGAAGCGGGTTGCTGCCACCGAAGGACATCGCCGTGTCGGGCTGGCTCTGCGCCGGGGTCCCGGTGCCGGCCGCGACCGACTGCTCGCCGCTTCGGCTCTGGCTCTGGCTCAGCGACTGGCTCTGGCTCTGCGACTGGCTCTGGCTCTGCGACTGGCTCTGGCTCTGCGACTGGCTCTGGCTCTGCGACTGGCTCTGGCTCTGCGACTGGCCGAAGCAGATGAAGAAGTGGCTCAGGCCGGCCTGCGGTGCCTCCGGGTCGTTGCCACTGGTGTTCGGAGTAATCAGCCCGGTGTCCGCGGTGGCGCCGCCCGGTGAGTAGTTGTACAGGTAGTAGCCATCGGAGGCCTTCACGGCCAGCTTCAGCACCGGTGGGCTGGCATTCGAGAAGCTGAAATGCATCTTGTCGGCGTCCGACGTGATCGTGATCGACCAGGCGCCGAGGATGTACGTGTGCGTGCCCGACTGGACCAGGCTGGCGCTGAGATTCCAGCCGTCACCCGTGAGGCCGAGGTCAGCACAACTGTTGACATTTTCACTAGCGACATAGACAGGGCTCACGTGCGTGCCGAGGGCCG
>JBDSIN010000067.1:0-8822 GCA_039917955.1 Candidatus Limnocylindria bacterium | reverse complement strand
TGCGGGCGTCACCACGCTCTCCGCGCGCATCGTTAGATCGGATCGAACAGATCGGGGTGGATGGCGCGGGCGAGTGCTTCGAGCCCCTCGATGATACGTGGCCCCGGCCGCGTGATCACCAGGTCGTCCACCATGATCCGGATCGACCCGTCGCGCACGGCCGACATGACGAGCCAACCGGGACGCAGCGCCACGTTGGCGGGGGTGATCGACGGGTCATACGCGGCATCCCCGAGCAGGATCAACTGCGGATCGGCCGCGATGAGCTGTTCGAGCGAGATGGCCGTCGAGAGCGCGTCGCCGGTGATCGGTTCGCCTCCGGCTGCGGCCACCAGCGAGGCGAGGAAGGAATCCTCGCCGGCGGTGTAGATCGTTCCGGCAAAGATGCCCACCTCGTAGAAGACGCGCGGGGCGGATGCGCCGGCAATGGCGCGCGCGACTGCATCGGCGCGCTCGAGCATGTCGGCCACGACCGTCTCCGCCGCCTGACGGGCGTCGAGGGCCGCGCCAACGAGGTGGATCTCCTGGTACACCTCTTCGAGGGTCGACGGGTAGAGGACGAGCACCGGCAGACCCAGTTCGGCAAGGTCGTCGATCACCGAGCTGGGAGTCAGCTCGTTGCCCGCCGCCAGCACGAGATCCGGCTCGGCGGCGACGACCTTCTCGAGGTCCACCTGCGCGGCGATGACGACCTTGGGAATATCGGCAACTTGCGACGGGTAGTCGTCGAAGTCGGTGACGCCGACGAGCCGGTCGCAGGCACCAAGGGCGCAGACGATCTCGGTATTTGACGGCGCCAGGCTCACGATTCGCCGGGGCTCGGACGGGATCGTCACGCTGCGACCGGCGGCATCGGTCAGGGTGAGGGGGAAGGTCGGCGCCAGTGACGCGGGCGACTGGTTGGGCGACCCGGAGGGCGTGCAGGCGCTCAACGCGAGCGCAGCGAGAACCGCCAGGAGGAGGAGCGAACGGAATCGGGGGATCATGGATGCCATTCCCTTTCACACGAGGGGGGTTGGACATCGCGTGCGGGCTGGCGACCTGACTCCCGAGCTCGCCCGCCGAAGCGGCGAACGGCGCGGATACAGTAGCGGGACTGTGCCGGCATCTCACCGGCTTCTCCATTTGTCCGCGGCCTTGCGGCCGTGGCACCCGACGCGGTCTTCAATTGGTAACGGGGCGATGCTAGCAGAAGGCCCGCCGGCGACCAGGCGCGGCGGGCCTCGCAATCGAATCGGCGAGCGCCGCTACGCGAGGACTCCCACCTCAACGTGCCCGTAGAGCGGGGTCTCCTTGGCGGCGTCGGTGAGCATCGAGTCGAGGATCTTCTGCATCGCGAGGGTGTGCGAGCAGCCTCCGGCGGACTCGAAGAGGTGGCAATCACAGTGCCATTGATCGGCGTCGAGCGAGATGGTGTGGTTCCCGTTGTCTCCGGTGAAGGTGGCGGTCAGCCGCCCGATCTTCACGCGGTCCGGCTCATGCGCATAGCGCATCGCCTTTTCGACCTTGCCGATCATGCTCGATTGCACGTTGCGTACCCTCCCGGCGCCGGCACCCGGCGCCGCTCTATCGGCGCCCGTCAGTCCGTCGACCGAGCGAGCCGCTGCTTCAACATTGCCAAGAGTGTAACCGGGGTCGGGTCGGTCTGGTAGAGGATTGCGAGATACACGCTCACCAGATCGCCAAGAGCCACCGCGGTGAGCGCCCGTGCCAGCGGTGACGGACCCTCGGCCCAGACCACGCTGCGGTTGGTCGCACGCTCGCCAAGCAGCTCATTGACCACCGCGTACCGGTCGGCGATCTCGGGCGGCTCGTTCGGGTCGCGCAGCTCGACCACGTACAGCGCGTCGGACAGCTCGCGCGGATTGAGGCTCCCCTCGATGGCGTTGTGATTCGCCTCGGGCATCGGTTCGAACATGGCCCATGCCTTGGCGTTCTCGTTGAACTGGGTCTTCCAGCGGTGCGCGACGGGCAGCATCAGCCCGGCTCCATAGACCACGGGAATCCGCCCGTAGATCGACCAGGCCAGCTGCTTGGCGACACCCGCCTCGGTCTCCACCGATGGCGCGTTGCGTCCGAGCAGGCTCTCGAGGGCCTCGACTGCGGGTCCAAATGCGTCCGGGTCGGTCAGCAGCTCGAGACGCGACAGCAGCTCGTGCACGAGGCCCAGTCCGAAGCCGATGGCGGCGCGCGGCTGACCCGTCGCCCGATACTGCAGATACGGCGTACCGTCGGCCACGGCATCAGCCCCGAGGCGTCCACCCGTACTCGCCACCACCAGTGGCAGGCCGCGGCGGCGCGCTTCGCCGACCCCGCTCAGCGTCTCGACCGTCTCGCCCGAGTGGCTGACGGCGATCACCAGCGTCCGTTTCCCGGCCCATGCCGGCAGCCCGTAGTCGCGGTGCACGGTCAATGGAACGCGCAGCCGATCGCCCGCGATTCCGGCAACGAGTTCGGCGCCGATCGCCGAGCCGCCCATCGCCAGCACGAGCACCGCATCGACGTCGCGGTGAGTCTGGGGGAGTTTGGCGGCAGCCACCACGCGCCGCGCCTCTGCCAGCTGACTCGGGAGCCGCTGCACCCGCCCGAGCATGTCGCCTGGATCGATCCGCGAGATGACCGCTGGATCGTCAAGCGTGACGGCGTCCTCGATCTGCGGCGGAGCCAGTTCCTCGTCGGCAGTCTCGTCGGGGCGTTGACCTGGCTCGTCATCGAAGTCCCGGTAGCCGAAGAAGTCGCGCGCGTCGGTCACGAGATGGATCTCCTCATGCGGGTGCACCCGCGGCAGCGATCCGACGCCCTTCGGCAAGCAGCGCGTCGAGATCCTGCGGCGAGCGGGCCTCTGCGTAGACGCGCAGCAGGGCCTCGGTCCCCGAGAAGCGGATGAGCAGCCAGGACCCGTCGTCGCGGTAGAACTTGAATCCATCGCCGGTGTTCAGCGCCACGCGTCGAGCCACGGCGCCACCCGCCAGCTGGGCCGGTGCCTCGCTTTCGAGTCGGGCCAGCGTGCTGCGCTTCACCGCGTCGTACCCCTCGCGGGCGAAGCGGATGTCGATCCGGTCGTAGTAGCTCGGTCCTGCCAGCGCCTGGAGTTCGGCCAGCACCTCGGACGCCTGTTTCCCCTTCGACAGCCACAGGTCGAGCAGGAAGAGGCCGGAGGCGAGGCCATCGCGCTCTGGAATGTGCATCCCGAAGCCGAAACCGCCCGATTCCTCCCCACCGATGACGGCGTTCGTCTCGGTCATCTTGGGCCCGACGAACTTGAATCCGACCCCGGTCTCGTACGCCTGCGTCCCGTAGATCTCGGCCAGTCGCGGCGCCATCGACGTGGTCGTGACGGTGTAGACGGCTGGACCGATCTGCCCTCGCACGTCGAGCAGGTACCAGTAGAGCAGCCCGTAGACCTGCAGCTGGTTGACGAAGATGCCCTGCTCGGTGGCCATGCCGACGCGATCGGCGTCTCCGTCGAAGGCGATCCCGATGTCGGCGCCCCAGCGCGGGATCTCCTCCAGCCAGGCATCGATATTGGGGCGGATCGGCTCCGGATTCACGCCGCCGAAGTAGGGGTTGCGCTCGGTGTGGAGCTCGCGAATGGTCAGGCGGCCACCGTCGAGCAGCCGCGTGAACCACCCGGCGCCTGATCCATAGAGCGGCTCGACCAGGACACGCTTGTCCGCCGCGCGAATCCGTTCGATGTCGACGATGCTCGCCAGCTGGTCACGGAAGCGCGGAAAGGGATCGAACATCTCGACGAGCCCCGCGGCGACAGCATCGGCGTGGTCACGGCGAGGCGGCAGCTCGTCATCGGGGTGGCGATCCATGGTCGCCTCGATCGCGGAGAGCATCTCGGGCGCTGCGGCGCCGCCGGTATCGGCCTTGACCTTGAAGCCGTTATCGGTCCACGGGTTATGGCTTGCGGTGATGACGATGCCTGCCCCCGCACCCAGCTCGCGGGTGAAGAAGCTGCCGACCTGCGTCGGAACGGCCTCGGGCGGGGTGAACGACCGGATGCCGTGCGCCGCGAGGACCTCCACGCAGGCACGGGCGAAATGCTCAGAGGCGAAGCGGCGGTCGTGGCAGACGACGACCCCTCGCCCGGCCGTGCCGGTCTCTTCGAGGTACTCCGCCACGGCGCGCGCGCAGCGTCGGACGTTATGGAAGGTGAAATCCTCGCCGATCGCGGCGCGCCAGCCGTCGGTTCCGAACTTGATCTTCGTCACGGGCACTCGCACTCAGATGTGTCGTGCCGTAATGGTAGCGGCTAGCGCTCGCCCATCCGACGATCCGCCTCCGCCGCGACCTGCTCAAGGCCCGCCTGCAGCTCGGCCAACCGTGGCTTGAGTGCCTCGCCCTCGGCGATGCGGATGTGCGGACCCTCGATCACACGGATCCGCGCGAAGGGGAGCGGCACGATCTGGCGATCCCAGCGCCGCCGGAAACGGAACGAGGGGCGGACGCTGAAGGCCCACGGCACGATCGGCAGCCCCGATTCGCGTGCGAGGAGCAGCGCCCCCGGCTTCGCGATGCGATGCGGACCGAGCGGCCCGTCGGGGGCCAGGGCCAGGCTCCAGCCGGCATGCCCATAGCGCCCCATGTCGCGGGCGAGGCGTCCCGCCTCGGCGCGGGCCGACTCGGGGGGCAGTGCAACCACGCCGCACTCGAGTCCCTCGATCATGCCGTTCATCACGATCCCGCGGAAGCCGCGCGTCGAAAACGCAACGAAGCGCCGATCCTGTCGGAGCCCCCAGATCCCGACCGCCTGGAGCAGGTTCGCCTCGTGCCAGACCGCCACGATCGCCGGGGCCTGGAAGACCGTTGGGCCGCTGAAGCGAGCGGTCGCGGCGACCAGCCGCACGTATCGGCTCAGGAGCCACCCCGCGAGCCTGGCCAGCGGACGCAGCAGGAGATGCTGTTCCTGGGCCGATGCTGGCGGCGGTGCAATCGGCAGCGGTGCGAGGCGGGGCTTCATCGGCCGCTACAGGTACTTCTCGCCGGCCTTGGCCGCGATCTCGTCAAGGACCGGCTTGATCTCCTCGGCGCGATCGCGGGCACAGACCAGGAGCGCGTCCGGCGTATCGACAATGATCACGTCCTGCAGCCCGACGGTGACGATCAACCGCTCGCCGCCGTGCACCAGGACGCGCTCGGATCCACGGTCCAGGTGCTGACCTGACGCCACCAGGCTGGCGCCGGACTGGGCGGAGAGCGTCTCAAGCAGCGTGGACCATGACCCGATGTCGCTCCAGCCCGCGTCGAGCGGTACGACCGCCATCCGGCCCTCGGCCGCGGCGGGCTCGGCGATGCCAGTGTCGATGGCGATGGCCGGTATCGGCTCCAGGATGGTCCGCACGTCCGACATCCATCCAGGTGTGCGATTCAGCGCGGCAATCTTGTCGAGCGCCGCCGCCAGCGCCGGCTGGTACAGCTCGAGGGCCTGGCGATACGCGTATGCTCGCCAGACGAAGACTCCCGCATTCCACAGGTGATCGCCGGCGGAAACCATCTCGGCCGCGGAGGCAGCATCGGGCTTCTCCACGAACCGATCCACCAGTGCGGTCGGGGCGGCGGGATGGAGGCGTTCGCCGACCTTGATGTAGCCGTAGCCGGTCGCGGCGTGGGCCGGCTTGACGCCGAGCACCACCAGGTAGCCACGTTCCGCGGCGGTCGATGCCTCTCTCAATGCCTGGACGAACTGCTCCTCGTCGGCCACGAAGTGGTCTGCCGGGAGAACCACCGCCACTTCGTCGCTCTCGCGACGGGCGAGCACCGTGGCCAGCCCCGCCGCGACCGCCGTGGAGCGCGCCAACGGCTCGCCGAGCACGTTATCGGCCGGGATCTGCGGCAGCTGCGCCTGCGTGGCGCGGACGTGCGCCTGGCTGGTGATGACGTAGATATCTTGCGGCTTCAACACGCCGCTGACGCGGGCCACCGTCTGCTGCAGCAGGCTTGTCTCGCCGGTGAGCGCCAGCAGCTGCTTCGGAGTGCTGCGTCGTGACAGCGGCCACAGCCGTGTACCGGAGCCGCCGGCCATCACGATCGCGAACATCAGCTCCCCGCCTCGGGCGCGGCCCCGGTGATCAACTCGCCGGAGGGCGCGTCGGCGCCGGTCTCGGCTTCGAGGCTTGTGCCCAGCTCCTGCGTGCGCCGGTAGGCAGCCCACACCGCGTCGGACAGGACGGTGCGCAGGCGTCCCTTCTCCAGCTCGTAGATGGCCGCCGCGCTCGTGCCGCCCGGCGACGTCACCAGGTTGCGCAGCTGGGCGGGGTGGAGCTGGGAGCGGGCGGCGAACTCGGCGCTGCCGACGAGCGTGACCGCGACCAGGTCGTGCGCCAATTCACGCGGGAAGCCCATGTGCACGCCGGCGTCGATGAGCGCCTCCATCACCGCGAAAAGATACGTGGGGCCGGTGCCAGACAGAGCGGTCGCCATGGCCACGAACTCCTCGTCGGCGACCTCCTTCTCTTCGCCGAGCGCACCCAGCACCGCCCGCGCCAGGTCGCGCTGCCCGGCACTGCACGCCGGTGACGCCGCCCACACCGCGATTCCACGGCGGATCTGGGCGGGCGTGTTGGGCATGGCCCGAACGACCGCTGCGTGCCCGAGCCCGTGCCTCAACGTGCGCAGCGTGGCACCGGCCACGACCGAGAGGACGACCTGGTCGTCGCTGAGCGCCGGTCCCACCTCGCGCATGACCGAGGCAAGCATCTGCGGCTTCACCGCCAGAACGACGATCTGGGCGCCCGAAGCCGCCTCCGCGTTGCGGGCCACCATCCGGATGCCGTGCGCCGCGGCAAGGGCCTCGCGGCGCTCGCGGCGCGGGTGGCTGGCGACCAGCTGCTCCTGGGGGAGGCGATCCGCGAGCAGGCCACTGATCATGGCCTCGGCCATCACACCGGCCCCCACGATCCCGACCCGCATCGATCGCCGAGCGCTCATCAGACCTCCTTCTCCTCGCCCCGCAGCTCGCGGGCGGCCGCCACCTCGCCTGGAGGCGCCTCGCCACGCTCCAGGAGATCGATCGCCATCTGCGCCAGTCTGCGGGCAGTGGTCACGTCGCCGAGTTCCATCTCGGCACGTCCCATCCCGAGCGCCGCCAGCCCCTCTTCCCGTTCGGCACCGATATCTCTCGCCTCGCTGATCGCCTCGGCATAGTAACGGCGAGCGCTGGTCGGATCGCCTCCGGCGAGGCGGACCTCTCCGATCAGTCGAGCACCACGGGTTGCGTCGAGCTCCATGCCGGCCTGCTCAAAGTGCCACAGGGCGCGGTGCGCCCAGATATCGGCCGGCCACCAGGCTCGCAGCGCCATCGCCGACTCTGCGGCAGCGGTCGCGGAGCCACCAGCCGTTGCGTGGTCCGCATCCGCCGTAGCGGAGAGGTACGCCTCGGCCAGATCGCCGCGACGAAGCGCAACCGGAAGCGAGCGGAGGGTGACGTGCGTGGCGCGGGGAGGAGTGCCAAGCGTCGTTCGCGCCCGGTCCACGAGGTGGCGCACTGCCTCACCGATACGACCACCGCGCGGCGCCTCGCCCCAGCGGACCGGGGTGGTGCGGCCGGAGGGTGCCCTGGCGTCCACGGGGCCCGAACTCAGGCCGATGCCCCCGCGGGCGCAGTGCCGACAGCATCCCTGATCGCATCGATGCGATCCGTCCGCTCCCACGGCAGATCGAGGTCGTTGCGGCCGAAGTGGCCGTATGCAGCGGTCGGCCGATAGATCGGCCTCCGCAAGTCGAGCGCCGCGATGATCGAGCCGGGACGGAGGTCGAAGACCTCCTCGACGATCTCCGCCAGGCGCGCATCGGGCAGGACGCCGGTCCCGAACGTCTGCAGGTTGATGGCCAGCGGATGCGCCACCCCGATGGCGTACGCGAGCTGGAGCTCACAGCGTCGCGCGAGGCCCGCGGCGACCAGGTTCTTCGCAACATATCGGGCCATATAGGCGCCCGATCGGTCCACCTTGGTCGGATCCTTGCCCGAGAAGCTGCCCCCGCCGTGGCGGGCCATGCCGCCGTAGGTGTCCACGATGATCTTCCGGCCGGAGAGGCCAGAATCCCCCATCGGTCCACCGATGACGAACCGTCCGGTCGGGTTGACCAGGTAGCGCGTCTCGTCGTCGAGCAGGTCGGCCGGGATGGCGGCACGGATCACCTGCGCCACGACGGCGCTGGCGAGCTTCGCCGGGTCGACCTCTGGATCGTGCTGCGTGCTGACCAGCACGGTATGCACCCGATCAGGTCGGCCGGCTTCGTCGTATTCGACGGTGACCTGGCTCTTGCCGTCGGGCCGCAGGAATGGCAGGGCTCCCGACTTGCGGGCCTCGGCCAGACGACGAGCCACCTGGTGGGCAAGCTGGATCGGCATCGGCATCAACTCCGGCGTCTCGTCGGTGGCGTAGCCGAACATCATCCCCTGGTCGCCTGCACCCAGCTCATCGGGCTCGCGGCCCTCCTTCGCCTCCTTGGCGCGATCCACACCGAGCGCGATGTCCGGCGACTGCTCCTTGATCGCCACGATGGCGCCGCAGGTCTCCCAGTCGAAGCCGAGGCGGCTGTCGTTGTAGCCGATCTCGCGGACCGTGTTGCGCACGACAGCCTGGACGTCGCAATACGTGTCGGTGGTCATCTCGCCGAGGACGAAGACGAGGCCGGTGGTGGCCGCCACTTCGACCGCCACGCGGGACCCCGGATCGCGTGACAGCACGTCGTCGAGCACCGCGTCGGCGATGGCGTCGCACAGCTTGTCGGGGTGGCCCTCGGTGACCGACTCCGACGTGAACAGGGTGTGGCCGTCAGTGATGGACATCTGCGCCCGCGAGTGTACGCGC
>JBDSIN010000066.1:0-6467 GCA_039917955.1 Candidatus Limnocylindria bacterium | reverse complement strand
CCGGGGCTGGTGGCATCGGGCCTGGCGCCGCACCACGACGGTGATCTGGTGGAAGCGCTCGAGGCGGCCGACCCGACCGACTGGCTGCTCGGCGTCCAGTGCCACCCTGAGCGGCCCGAGTTCATGGCTCCGGAGTTCGACCGGCTGTGGCGCGCCTTCGTGGACGCCGCACGGGTCAGCTCAGGTCGACGCAGACGTTCTGGACCTCGGGGCGCACGGTCCCCGGCTATGCCTTGATGCGGCTCCCCTCGGGATCGAAAAGCGGCTCGGCGCTCACCGTGCAGCCGACCCACTCGCCGAAGACCTCGACCTCGCCCCGCTGTCCGACCGCGACCTGCGAGGGCGGCAGGTAGGCGTAGGCGATCGAGCGCTCCACCGCGAAGCCGTATCCGCCGGAAGTGACGCGGCCCACGATCTGGCCGTCCACCCGCACCGGCTCGTTGCCCAGGGCTACTGAGCGGGGATCATCGATGACCAGGCAGGCGAGCCGCTTGCGAGGTCCCGCCTCCTTTGCGGCGAGGAGCGCCTCGCGACCGATGAAGTCGGCCGCCTTGTTGAGCCGCACGGCAAACCCGAGCCCCGCCTCGTACGGCGTCTCCTCCGGAGTGATGTCGCTCGACCAGACCCGGTAGCCTTTCTCCAGGCGCAGGCTGTCGATGGCCCGATAGCCACCGGCCAGCAGCCCGTGCGGTTGCCCCGCCGCCCAGAGCGTGTCCCACAGCTGTGCGCCGTACTCCATGGGGCAGTAGAGCTCCCAGCCGAGCTCGCCCACGTAGGTGACCCGCAGCGCCGTGACCGGCACGCTGCCGACCGTGATCTCGCGGCAGGTCAGGTACGGGAAGGCCTCGTTGGCGAGGTCATCGGTCGTTGTGGACTGGACGATCTGCCGCGCCATCGGCCCCCAGATCCCGATGCAGGCGCGCGACGAGGTCACGTCGCTGACCGTGACGCGGCCGTCCTCGGGCGCGTGCCTGCGGATCCAGCCCAGGTCGTGGTTGCCGAAGGCGGTGCCGGTGACGACGAAGAAGCGCTCCTCCGCCAGCCGGGTGACGGTGAAGTCGCACTCGATGCCGCCGCGCCGGTTCAGCATCTGGGTGTAGCTGATCCGGCCGACCGGCCGGTCCATCTCGTTGTCGCACAGGTGCTGGAGGAAGGCGAGCGCGCCGGACCCGCTGATCTCGATCTTCGCGAAGCTCGTCTCGTCGAATAGCGCGGCCGCATTCCGGGTGGCGAGCGACTCGGCGCCGATGGCGGGCGACCAGTGCTGCCCGGCCCAGCCCCGCGGGCGCAGCGACTCGTCGCCGGCCGCGGCATTCGACTCGAACCAGTTGGGCCGCTCCCAGCCCGACTTCTCACCGAATGCGCAGCCGAGCTCGACCAGCCGCCCGTAGGTCGGGGAGAGGCGCAGGGGGCGGGCGGACTGCCGTTCCTCGTTGGGGTAGTGGATGTCGTAGTAGGTGGTGTAGTTCTCGAAGGAGCGGGCGAGCGTGTAGGCGCGGGAGCGGTACTGCGCCCCAAAGCGGCGGATGTCCATCTTCCACAGGTCGAGCTCCGGCTCGCCGTCGACGATCCAGTGCGCCAGCTGCCGGCCCATCCCGCCGGCGCCGGCGATGCCGTGGGCGGAGAAGCCGGCCGCCACGAAGAAGCCGCGGACCGCCGACTCACCCAGGATGAACTCGTTGTCCGGCGTGAACCCTTCCGGGCCGTTGATGAGGCGGGTGATGCCGGCGTCGCCCATCGCCGGGACGCGTCGCACGGCGCCGGCGCTGATCTCCTCGAAGCGCGGCCAATCGGGGGCGAGCAGCTTGCCGTTGAAGTCGGGCGGGATGCCGTCGAGGGACCAGGCGGCCGGGTTGCGCTCGTAGCCGCCCATCACCAGGCCGCGCACCTCGGGGCGGAAGTAGACCAGGTTGTCTGGGTCGCGCAGCTGCGGCAGGTCCGAGGTGACCCCCTCGATCGGCTCGGTGACCAGGTACTGGTGCGCGAACGAAATGATCGGGACGGTGATCCCCGCCATCCGTCCGATCTCCGGGGCGAACATCCCGCCCGCGTTGACGACGACCTCGGCGGCAATGTCGCCGCGATCGGTGGTCACGCCGGTCACGCGCCCGCGCTCCACGCCGATCCCGGTCACCCGGGTCCGGGACAGGATGGTGGCGCCGCGGCTGCGCGCCCCTGCGGCCAGGGCCTGGGTCAGCCCGCTCGGGTCGAGGTAGCCATCGGTCGGCAGCCAGGCCGCGCCCAGGACCCCGTCGGCGACCATCAGGGGGAAGAGGCGCTGTGCCTCGTCGGCGCTCACCAGCTCCATCGGCAGGCCATACGACTTGGCCCAGCCCGCCTGCCGGCGCAGCTCCTCCATGCGGGCAGGGGTGGCGGCCAGGCGCAGCGAGCCGACCTCGCGCCAGCCGGGATCAACGCCCGTCTCCTCCGCAAGGGCGCGGTAGGTGGCCACGCTGTCGACCATCATCCGGGTCAGGGTCGGGCTGGAGCGCAGCTGGCCCACCAGCCCCGCGGAATGGAACGTCGAGCCGCTGGTCAATTCGGACCGGTCGAGCAGAACCAGATCGGTCCAGCCCAACGCCGTCAGGTGATAGGCGATCGCCGCGCCCCCCACGCCGCCGCCGATGATCACGCAGCGTGCCCGCTCCGGCAGCGCGGCGCCCCGATCAGCCATGCGCCGCCTCGCGCAGGTGCTCTTCGAAGGCCGGCCCCGAGGCGTTGTGCAGCAGCCGTTCGAAGTGCTCGTCCGCGTAGGCGACGAAATCGACGTCGAGGGTGCTGATCCCCTGCTGGAGGACGCCCCACATCGCCTCGCGGAAGTCGGAGATGATCCGCATCAGGGAGAGGCGGGCCAGCCGCGGCGGCCGGACGTCGCCCTCGTAGGCTTCCAGCAGGATTCCGTCCTCGTCGCGGGTCAGGTCGTGGTTGACGCTGAAGTTACCCAGGTCGAAGAACGGGTCGCCCATCCCCGCGTACTCCCAGTCGACGATGCGGATCCGCTCGCCGTCGTCGATGAAGTTCGCGTTGAGCAGGTCGTTGTGGCAGGGGAGGAGCTCGATCGGCGCATCGAGCAGGGCCCGCTCGATCCGCCGCCCCACGGCATGCGCCCTGTCCCAGGAGGCGGGCCGGGGCACGTCCCGCGACGTGGCAAGCGCCAGGTAGGCCTCCACCATGCGCAACGGGACAAAGAGCCCGGGGATCGCCGGGCCGCCGTGGATGCGCCGGATCGAGGCGGCGACGCGGCGCAGCGTGACCGGCTGATGGACCTGCCGCAGGCTCACCGGCTCACCGACGATGAATCGGGTGACGAGGTATCCCTCCGGTCGGATGAATGCGGTTACCTCCGGGCCGATCCCGACGCCCGCGGCAGCCACGGTGGCCGCATGCTCGACCTCGCGGCTGATCCCCAGCAGGTGGGTGTCGTTGCCAGCCAACCGGATCACGTAGCGCTCAGGGATGTCGGCCACGGTGATCAGATAGTTGCGGTTGGTGATCCCGCCCGACAGCGCGGTGAGGGTCAGCTCGCGGCCTGCCGTCTCGGGGACGCGCTGCAGCGCCGCGACCAGCTGATCGCGCAGGTCTCCACGCAGTACTTCGGCGGGTTCGTCGGCCACGACGCTCTCCTGTTGGGATACCGGAGACGATACGCGGAGCGGCCCGGCGCCGGGGCGCCGAGCCGCTCGCTATGGTGCGACGGTTTGCGGGTCAGGCCTACCCGATCATGGACTCGCCGGTGGCAGCATCCGACTCCACGTCACGCGCCGTGCCGCGCACTGAAACGACGTAGTACAGGGTGCCGAAGACCAGGAGCGTGCCGACCATGGTCTCGAACAGCGGCCAGGCCGGCAGCCAGTCGAGGGTCTGTCCGAACGGCGTGAAGAACGAGTTGATAAAGGGGTTCCAGAACAGCCGTCCGTCGGTCCCGAAGTCGCCGAAGATCGGGGACGCCCAGAGCGCGATATTCGCCACGCCGATGACGCCATACACGATGGCCAGCACGTTGACCGTCATGCCCCAGCGTCCCAGGTTGAACCAGGCCGGCTTGTGGGGCCAGCCGCGCCGGCGTGCACCGAGGACGCCGATGTTGCAGAGCAGGTAACTGAGGTAGATGAGCCCCGTTGCCGCGATCGAAAGCGAGATGGCAGCCAGCGGACTGACGATCAGGATCGGCAGGGCCGCCAGCACGCCCACCGCGACGGCCGCGTTGGCTGGCGTCTTGAAGTTCGGGTTGACGGTGCCCCAAACGCGACCCATCGGCAGGTGCCGGTCGCGGCCCATCGAGAACATCATCCGGGTCGCCGCACCGTGAATGGCCAGGGTGCAGACGAAGATCGAGATGATGAGCACCACCAGGTACAGCTCACCGAAGGTGAGGCCGCCAAAGAATGCTCCGTTGAAGTGCTCGAGGATGGTGGTGGCGATCGGGAAGCCGCCGGCCGCCCCCTCCGCCATGGCAGCCGGGATGTCCTTTAGTGAAAGGATCACCGCCAGGATGAAGACCAGGCCGACCGCGCCGGAGATCCAGATCGAGGAGAGGACGCCACGCGGGGCCTGTCGACCCGCGTCGACCGTCTCCTCGCCGAAGGTACCGGCCGTGTCGAAGCCGTAGACGATGAACATGGCCATGAACGCGCCGAGCGCGAAGGTGGCCAGCAGGTTCCCGTTCTGGGCGGTCTCAGCACCGAATGTCTCAAACACGACCTCCGGCGACTGGAAATTGGCGAAGAAGAGCAGGACCAGCGCGAAGACCACCATGCCCAGGATCTCGGTCGCGACCCCGATGTTGTTCAACAGGGAGAGCAGGCGCACGCCGAACGCGTTGATCGCGGTCGTCAGGATCAACGTCCCGACCGAGATGTAGATGAACCAGGAGACGCCCAACGGACCGGGCGGGCCGCCGAACAGGTCATCGGGGTGCAGGGCGTCGACGCCGAACCCCACGATCACGGCGACGGCCGATACGGTGAGCACCTGGGCCCAGAAGTAGAACCAGCCGGTGAACCAGCCGAGGGTCCGGTTGGATAGTCGTTTCGACCATTGGTAGATCGAACCCGCCACGGGGAAGTGGCTGGCAAGCTCAGCGAACACCAGGGCGACGAGCGTCTGGCCGAGGATCACGACGATCCAGGTCCAGAACATCATCGGGCCGCCCAGGTAGAGGCCGAAGCCGAAGTTGCCGAATGAGCCGGTCGTTACGCTGATGAAGCTGAAGGCGATGGCGAAGTTCGACAGGAAGCCGAGCGTTCGCCTCAGTTCGGGTTTGATGCCGAGCGAGCGCAGGTGAGCGTCGTCACGGGCGATCTGCTCGCCGTGCGTGGGGTCCGCGGTCAAAGCAACTCCTCCTTGTCCATCACACCGGTGGGGTGTGAGCCTCCATTCGGAACGAGCCGCGGGGATTCCTGGCGGCCGGCGGTTGGTTGGGCGGCCGGCGGGCCAAGACGTTGGGCAGCATAGGAGCGCCCCGCGCGGCGCGTCAACGAGTTTTTTTGGGCCGCTCGGATGGGGTCTCGATCCGGTGCAGGTGCGCCGTCTCCAGCCGTTCGAGCAGGTCCGCCGATATGCGCCGGAGGGCCTCGCGCTGGGGCTCGAAGGGAACGAGCGGCGAGCTGCTCGGCGTCCAGTGCCACCCTGAGCGGCCCGAGTTCATCGCTCCGGAGTTCGACCGGCTGTGGAGCGCCTTCGTGGGCGCCGCACAGGTCAGCTCAGATCGACGTAGACGTTCTTGACCTCGGTGTACAGCTCGACCGCGTGCATCCCCAACTCGCGCCCGATGCCGCTCATCTTGTAGCCACCGAACGGCGCCTCGGTATGCACGCTGCTGTTGCTGTTGACCGATAGCACGCCGGCCTTCAGCCCCTTGACCACCCGCAGCGCCCTGCCGATATCGCGGCTCCAGACCGATCCCGACAGCCCGTACGGCGTGTCGTTGGCAAGGCGGAGCGCCTCTGCCTCGTCCTTGAACGGGATGATCGCCACCACCGGGCCGAAGATCTCCTCGCGCACGATGCGCATATCGGTCCGGCACGCGTCAAAGATAGTTGGCATCAGGTAGGCACCGTTGACGAACGCTTCGCCGGTCGGAGGATCGCCCCCGTACACCAGTTCGGCTCCCTCCTCGCGGCCGATCGCGATGTAGTCGGCCACCCGCTCGCGCTGGCGCTGGCTGACCAGGCTGCCCATCTCGGTCTTGTCGTCGGCCGGGTCACCGACCACCACCTTGCGGGTCGCCTCGGTGAAGAGCTCGACCACCCGGTCGTGGACCGTGTCCTGGACAAAGATCCGGCTGCGCGCGCAGCAGTCCTGCCCTGCGTTGTCGAAGACCGCGTACGGCGACTCCGCCGCGAACTTCTCGAGATCGGCGTCGGCGAAGACGATGTTCGGGCTCTTGCCGCCGAGCTCCAGGGAGATCTTCTTCACGTTGCCCGCGGCCAGCCGCATGATCTCCTGCCCGGTCGTCGTCTCACCGG
>JBDSIN010000065.1:0-8913 GCA_039917955.1 Candidatus Limnocylindria bacterium | reverse complement strand
GCACCACGACCCCGAAAGCGACGAGGAGAAGGACCTGGCCGCGTGCCGGACCCGTAGGGCGAACTCTCATTGCTGGTACTCCATCGCTTCGCTCACGACGCCCTGTATGGTCACCGTGCTGGGGATGAGGAGGAATCCGGCCAACGGCGGCCTCCACGAATAGCAGGCCAGGACTGACACCTGGTTCGCCTGATCGGCGTTGGACGCGGCGTAATTGCTGGCCATGTCGTCAGTATCGGCGGTGAGCGGGAAGTCCTTCGAGCAGTCGATGCGGATTGAGAGCCCCGTCGAGGCGTCCAGGCCAGTGCGTGGATTGAGGACGTGGATGGCCGATGGGGTGCCGCTCGGATCTTCGCCGGGGTTCCAGCCGAAGACTCTCACGGTGCATTCCCGAAATTCATTCGACTGCCCGCTGAATGGGTCAACAGCGTAAATCTGGTCGTAGGACGCCCAGTTGCCGCTCGTGTCTCTGGTCCAGTACCCGGACCAGCATGCGGTCAGACGGACTCCGGCCGCCTGCATGGCAAAGATCTTGTTTCGGGCGGCGGCCGTCATCTCCGGCCATCGGTTCGCGGGCGCGTCACAGGCGTAGTAGTTGTTGGGCACTGGCAGGAGGCCGAGGTCCGGCGCCTTGTTCGATACCGTCGGGCATTGCGATGTGGCGCTATGAAGGGACGCGTAGCGAGCTCCCTCACGGGCGGCGTTCGCCACCTGCTGGTTGAAGAAGATGCCCATCCCGAGAACGATGATCCCCACGATGAGCATGATGACCAAGGGGAGGATCAATGCCATCTCGGTCAGCGCCTGCCCCTCTGTCGAAGCGCCCACCCGATACCGTCGCGACAACGAGGTCAACATGTGGAGACATCTCCCGGTGGGCAGTCGATCACGAACACCCTCTCCCGTTGGAGCCACACGTCGCCGAGCGACAGACCCCAGCCAAACCCCAGGCTCAGTTGTAGGTTGAAGAGTGTCGTGAAGTGATAGCAGGTGCGCACCTCGACGGCATGGCTGGAAGCCGAACCGCCGGAAGCGGGAGTCCACGGCTGTGAGAAGAGGGAACACGCAGCCGGCACGGCCCCCGTCACCCACGGCTCGATTCCGCCGCAATTCGGGTCCTCCGCCCCACCCACCAAGGGATCCACGTCGTCGAGTACGCAGACAGCGATCACCGGCCCGTCGTTTCCTAAGCTGGTATCGGTGAAGTCGGCAGGGCAGGATTCCTCGTCGATCAACGTCGTGGCAGGGTCGTCGGGCACATACGTTGTGTTTGGCAGCGATCGCGCCTCGGTACATGCCGCCTTCGCGGCGATCTTGTGCAGACGCACGTAAAAGGCGGGATCGCCGGGAGTTGCGGCCGGCCCCGTCCGGAGCCGCTCGATGGCCGCGGCCTCCGCCGCGTTCCGGGCCGCCGCCTCGAGAGTGATGCCGGCCGAGAATACGCGGGCAAAGTCGGCTACACCCAAAAGGAGCACCAGCAGCATCGGCAGGGTCAGGGCAAACTCGACCAGCGACTGGCCGCGAAATGCGGTCGTCCGACCGCCCTTCGTCCGGCGGAAGAGCGACCGTCCGGTGTCCCCCCTGGATGTCTCGCGCAATATTGCTTCTCTGGCTTGGGACGGGAACCGTAGTACCACTCGACGTATCTGACCATCCCCACCAACCGGTCCTGCCGAGTGCTCACAGTTGGGGTGCGGTGCGCGCTGGGCCAGTACTGATGGGACGCAACAGTAGGCCCAACACCTTGCGGGGGACCTTGCAGCGCAAAACTGCGTTGCCAACGCGCACCCCCATAGACTGTGGACATGGTGGAACAGGTCCTGGTGATCCCTCGCGGGCAGGTTCCTGGCGGTTGTGACTTCACCGGCATCCGGGCCGCCGACGCCACCACACTGACCGATCTGCGGGCCGCCATCGCGGCGCACGGCAGCTTCATGGACCGACCTGTCGCCGAGGAGAGTCCCGCCTTCAAGCAGCTGATCCCGTACGTGGTGGTGCGCGACGGGCCACGGACCTTCCTCATGGAGCGCACTGCCGCCGGAGGCGACCCGCGTCTCCACCGCAAGGCGAGCATCGGCGTGGGCGGACACCTCAACCCCGTCGATTCCGGTGACGACCCCCTGACCGCGGGCCTGCGCCGCGAATGGATGGAGGAGCTCGACGCCGACTGGGAGCCGGCGTTCCGGCTCGTCGGCCTGCTTAACGACGACTCGAACCCGGTCGGATCGGTCCACCTTGGCGTGGTCTTCACCGTCGAGGCCGGTGGGCGGCCGATCGGCGTCCGTGAGCACGACAAGCTGACCGCCCGGATGGCCGATGCCGACGAGCTGCGCGCGGCGCGGGACCGCATGGAGACCTGGTCGCGCCTGGTGGTCGATCAGCTGGGCTGACCTATACTCGATCGCATGCTGAAGGTGCGTCGAGCCCTTGCGTTGGCCGCCATCATGCTGGGCGCCACGGCCCTGGCAGCCCAGGCGGTCGCGCCCGGCGTCCTTCGCATCCGGCTGACAGGCGTGATCGACCAGGTGAACGCCGCCTACATCGAGGAGGCCCTGTCCACCGCGGCAAGCGGGGGCTACCAGGCGGCGCTGATCGTGATCGACACGCCCGGCGGGGAGCTGTCGAGCATGGACCGCATCGTCAAGGCGATCCTCGCCAGCGAGGTCCCGGTGATCACCTACGTAGCGCCAGAGGGTGCGCAGGCCGCCAGCGCGGGGACCTTCGTAACGATGGCGGGGGATGTGGCCGCGATGGCGCCATCGACCAGCATCGGCGCGGCGTCGGTGGTGGGGAGCTCGGGAGAGGACCTGCCGGAAACGCTGGCCGCAAAGGTGACCAACTCTGCGGTCGCCAAGTTGACGGAGCTGGCGCACGATCACGGCCGGAACGAGGAGTGGGCCGAGCGCGCGGTGCGTGAGGCCGCCAGCGCGTCTGCCAGCGAGGCGGTTGGCATGGTGCCGCCGATCGTGGACCTCCTGGCGGCCGATACCGCGGCGCTGTTCGCCGCCATCGACACCGGCGCTCGCGCTGATGGGCGGCCCTACACGTTCAATGGCGAGGCGCTGCCGATGCTCGCCGGCCTGGACGTCACCGACGCAGGCATGAACGTCGGCCAGCAGTTCCTGCATCTGCTGTCAGACCCGAACATCGCGTTCATCCTGTTCACCATCGGCTTCTACGGGATCCTGTCGGAGCTCTTCCATCCGAACCTGATCAGCGGCTCGCTCGGCGCGATCGCCATCGTGCTGGCGTTCATCGGCTCCAACAGCCTGCCGCTCAATGTCGGCGGCCTGCTGCTGATCCTGATGGGGATCGGCCTTTTCGTCCTCGAACTGAACTTCACGAGTTACGGCTTCCTCGCTGCAGGCGGCATCGCCTGCTTCCTGCTGGGCGCGTTCGCCCTCTACACGCGGGTCGACGGAACCGATTCAGTCCAGGTCGAGGTCAGCCCGATCCTGATCGGCATGATGATGGTGCTGTCGCTCTTCTACTTCTTCGTGCTCGTGCGTGCCGTGCTCCAGATGCGCGCGAATCGCTCGACGGGCCTGCCGATCGGGGCCCTTGTCGGCGCCACAGGGACCGCTCAGACGCTCATCGCGCCGACCGGCATCGCCTATGCTGGCGGCGAGGCGTGGTCGGCCCGCAGCCGGGTGGGGGAGATCGGTGCGGGTGACAGCCTGCAAGTGGTCGGCGTCAATGGCCTCGAGCTCATCGTCGAGCCCCGTACCGACGGACATGGCGCCGGCACGTCTGACGAGGCGACCGATGGCGATTCGTGATGTGGTGGCGACCCCGGAACCGGCGCTGAAGCGCGCGAGCGGCATCGCGGTGGTCGATGCCGCGCACAGCCCGCTGACCACCTGGTTCCTCGACGGGGTCTCGGCGGCGCTCGAGGCGCGCGGCCACCCGGTCCAGCGGGACGCTCGCCGCGATGCCGCCATCAACACCGATGTGCGCGTCGTGCTGCATGCCGTGCACGCCGACCGACCCACCAGCTTCCGCCGGCGCTCCAAGGAGATCTTCGTGGTGGGCGTGGCCGAGCTGCCGGACCATCCCGAGGACATGCTGGCGGCCGGCTATGCGCTGCTGGTCAGGTCGCTCTCCAACGTCTTCATCCCGATGGCGCGGGACGAACGCGGCCCGGAGGCCCACTTCATCACCATGGAGCAGGGTTTCCACCGCCTGGAGTGGGACGGTGACGACGCGGCCTTCTTCGCGGGCGTGGTGCAGCGGTTGCTGCCCATGGCCGAATCGCGCCTGGTGATCGACAACGAATTCGTTCCGGATCTGCCGCGTGACCTGTGGCAGGGCGACGAGCACACGGCCGGGATCCACCGCGCAGGCTTGCGCCTGGCGGAGCTCGATCTCCTCCCGGCGCCGTGGCCGATCGAGGACCTGCTCGGCCCTGACGAGCTGCGCCACGTGCAGCGCCTGTTTGGGATCGGGGGACTCTCCTATGGCAACGCGAGCGCGCGCCACGATGGCGACACCTTCTGGATGAGCGCCAGCGGGGTCGACAAGAGCCACCTGCGCGAGATCGGCCGCGAGATCCTGCTGGTCACCGGCTACGACGAGGCGCGCGGCGTCATCCGCCTCTCCGTCCCGCCCGACATCAAGCCGCGACGCGTCTCGGTGGATGCCATCGAACATCTGACGATCTACCGGGAGCACCCCGAGGTTGGCGCCATCCTCCATGTCCACGGCTGGGTCGCCGGGATCACTTCCACCGAGGCGGTCTACCCGTGCGGGACCGAGGAGCTGGCCCTCGAGGTCGCCGGGCTGGTGCGTGATGCGCCGGATCCGGGTCGCGCGGTGATCGGCATGAAGAACCACGGCGTCACGATCACCGGCCCCACCCTGGACGAGATCCTGCAGCGGGTCGGGCCGCACATCGTGCGTCGCGTCCCGATGAGCTGACCGCGGCCCGGATGCGCGGCCTCGGCCTGCGGGTAGGTTCGTCGGCGCTGAACTACCGGGCGCTCCGCGCCTTCGGGACGCGCATTCCGCGCTGGACGGGCGGCCGGCTGCCATGGCTGGGCCTCTCTGAGTACCGGCTGGGGGAGCTTCCCGGTCCGGACTGGGTCCGGCTCCGTCCGCTTCTCGCGGGGATCTGTGGATCGGACCTTTCCCTGCTCACCGGCAGGTCGACCGCGGTCCTGGCTCCCTTCAACTCGTTCCCTGCGATCCTTGGCCACGAGGTGGTGGCGGTCGTCGAGGAGGCTGGTGCGGCCGCCGGCGTGACGGTCGGCGAGCGCGTCGTGCTCGACCCGATCATCTCGTGCACGGTGCGTGGCCTCGACCCGTGCCCCGGCTGCATTGCGGGGACCCCGGCCCTGTGTCGACGCGCATCGGAGGGAGCGCTGGCGCCGGGGATGCTGATCGGCTTCTGCCGTGACCTGCCGGGTGCCTGGTCCGAAGGGATGCTCGCCCATGCCAGTCAACTGCATCTGGTCCCCGAAGGGCTGAGCGACGAGGTCGCGGTCCTGGTCGAACCCCTCGCCTGCGGGCTGCACGCCGTTCTTGCACAACCACCGGCACAAGGCGAGCGGGCGCTGGTGGTCGGTGGCGGAGCCATCGGGCTGGGCACGCTCGCCGCCCTTCGGATGGTCGCCCCGGGTACCGAGACGACGATCGTGGTGCGCCACCCGCTCCAGGCGGAACTGGCGAAGGGCCTGGGGGCCCACCACGTGGTCACTGATCGTGGCGGGGCGGGCGCGCTCCAGGCCGCCGTCGAGTTCGCGGGGGCACGGGAGCACCCGACTCTGGTCGGGGAGCCGACCCTGACGGGTGGCTTCGAGGCGGTCTACGAATGCGCCGGCAACGCGGTCAGCCTCGAGGCGGCGATCCGCGTGACCGTCCCGCGTGGGCGGCTTGCCCTGATCGGTTCGGTGGGAGAGGTGAGCGGGCTCGATCTCACGCTCGCCTGGGCGCGCGAACTGCGGATCACCGGCAACTACGTGTATGGGCGGGAGGCATCGGTCCCTGGGCAGCCACACACCATCGATCACCTGATGGCGCTGCTCACCGCCGAGGGAGCCCCGGCCGTGGTCGGACTGGTCACGCACCGCTTCCGCCTGGACGACTGGCGGACCGCCCTGCGAACCGCGATGGCCCGGGGGCAGCACGCGGCGATCAAGGTCGTCTTCGACCACCGCGGCGCCTGATGGCCTATCCTGCTGTCGGATGGTCGGCGCAGCCGATGCCGTTCGGCAGACCGGACCGTTGCAGAAGGGAATGACACATGCTTGAGGACCCGATCGGCCTGGTACTGCTCCTCGCCGGACTCGCATTTCTGCTCGTCGTCATCACGAGCACGGTGCATATCATTCGCGAGTACGAGCGGCTGGTCGTCTTCTTCCTGGGGCGGCTGCAGGGTGCGCGCGGCCCCGGCCTGGTGTTGCTCATCCCCTTCATCCAGACCGCCGTCAAGGTCGACTTGCGCGAGCGCTTCCTGGAGGTGCCGCAGCAGACCTGCATCACCAAGGACAATGCGCCGATCAGCATCGACTTCCTCGTGTACTCCAAGGTCTTTGACCCGATCGAGACGGTGACCGCGGTGGTCGACTTCACCGGTGCTTCCCAGGCGCTGGCGGCGACCACCCTGCGCGCGGTGATCGGCGACATTCCGCTCGACGATGTGCTGGCCAAGCGCGAGGAGATCAACAACGTCCTGCGCTCGAAGCTCGACGAGGTGACCCATCGCTGGGGCGTGAAGATCACCAACGTCGAGATCCGCGAGATCGTGCCGCCGCGCGACATCCAGGACGCGATGAACCGCCAGATGAGCGCTGAGCGCAACCGCCGGGCCAACATCACCGAGTCCGAGGGGACGCGCCAGGCGACCATCAACGTGGCGGAGGGCGACAAGCAGAGCGCGATCCTGCGCGCCGAGGGCGAGCGGCAGGCGCAGATCCTGCGCGCCGAGGGCTTCAGCAACGCGCTGAAGACGATCTTCGACGCGGCCAAGGGGATTGACCAGAAGACGATGGCGCTCCAATACCTCGAGGCGCTCAAGGCGCTTGCCGCCGGCAGCTCCACCAAGTGGATCGTACCGATGGAGCTGGCCGAGCTGACCCGACCGATCGCCGGCGCGATGCGGGCCGCACGGGAGGCAAGCGACGGCTGATCCGGCGAAGCGTCGCGGCCTGGCGGCATGGCTGGGGAGGATCGCGGCAGCGGGGGCGCTCGGCTACCTTGGCTTCGTGACCGTCGAGGGGTCACGGCGTATCGTGCGCCCGGGTCGGCGGCCCTTCGAGCCGGCCGAGGGAGAACCGGCCACGCCCGGGGCACTCGGGCTTGTGTACGAGGACGTCCGATTCACCACCGATGACGGCGTGACCCTGTCCGGCTGGTTGATCGGCGCCGGCCGGGAGACACGTGCCTCAGTGGTCCTGATGCACGGCTTCGGCTGGCATCGGCTGCCATGGCTGGCCGCCTTCGTGCCGTGGATCCAGCGCCGGTACCACGTCCTGCAGTTCGACTTTCGTGGGCACGGCGACTCCGACGAGGCACCGATCACGCTCGGTACGGCCGAGCAGCGCGATGCCGCTGCCGCGGTCCACTTCCTCCAGAGCCGCGGCCTCGGTCCGATCGCGCTGATGGGGATCAGCATGGGCGGCTCGGTGGCGATCATGGCTGCGCCGGACCTGCCCGTGGCGGCCGTCGTGGCGGACGCTGCGTACGGCGAGCTGCACGACCCGATCGGCAACCGGATGGCCGACCTCGGTTTCCCGATGCCGCGCCTCGGGTCGCGCCTGGCGGTGGTCGCGGCCAGCCTGCGGGCTCGGGTGCGGCTGCGATCGCCGCTGGACCGGGTGGCGCAGATCGCGCCGCGCGGCCTGCTGCTCATCTCGCCCGACCAGGATCGGCTGGTGAGTCCGCGCCAGTCGCAGCGCCTGTATGCGGCGGCGGGGGAGCCGAAGGAGCTGTACACCGTTCACGGCGCGGGGCACGCCGACGCACACGCGGTCGGTGGCGCCGAGTACGAGCGGCGGGTGCTCGACTTTCTGAGGCGCCACCTTGACGGGGTCGCGCCCGTATAATCGCGCGGACCTCCCCTCCATCAGCGGAGCCTCGCATGCCCGGCACCAAGGTCCTGATCGTCGACGACGATCTCAACATCCAGCGCGTCCTCGTCTTTGCCCTCAAGCAGGAGGGATACGAGGTCATCGTCGCTTCGGATGGGGCCGCCGGTGTCGACATGGCCCGCGACGCGGAGCCGGACCTCATCCTGATGGACGTCGCCATGCCGAAGCTGGATGGCTACGCCGCCACACAGCAGATTCGAGCGGCAGAGCGGGGGCGCCGCGTGCCGATCATCATGCTCACCGCCGAGGCGGACGTGGGGCAGCGGGTGAAGGGCCTCCGCGCGGGCGCCGACGACGACATCGTCAAGCCGTTCCACCCGCTCGAACTGATGGCACGCATCAAGGCGCTGCTCGCCCGGGGCGGCACGGCCACCGGAAGCGCCGATGAGGCGCCGACGCTTGGGCGGCTGGGGCTGTTCTACCCGGCCAAGGGCGGCGTGGGGAATACCACGATCGCGATCAACACTGCCATCGCCCTGAGCCGCGAGTTGAAGCGCAAGACCGCGCTGATCGACGCGAACCTGCAGTTCGGCGACCTGCGCGTCTTCCTCGACCTCGGCCTCGACACGGCGTCGATCGTCAACGCGGTCAGCGAAGCTGATCTCGATGCTGACCTGCTGCGCAAGCTGATGGTCCGCCACCGATCCGGGATGGATCTGCTCCTGGCGCCCCCGTCGCCTGAGTCGGCTGACATCGTGGTCGAGCGACAGCGCCTGGCGCCAGCCGTGATGACGAACATCCTGGCGCTGGCGCGGCGTATCTACGACTTCACCCTGGTGGACATGTCGCAGGCGATCGACGACTTCAACCTGCAACTGTTCGACGA
>JBDSIN010000064.1:0-16403 GCA_039917955.1 Candidatus Limnocylindria bacterium | reverse complement strand
GATGCCTGGCGCGAGATCCTGGAGTTCACCGGCCCCGGCCG
Organism: Candidatus Limnocylindria bacterium; assembly: GCA_039917955.1. Classification (GTDB taxonomy): domain Bacteria; phylum Chloroflexota; class Limnocylindria; order QHBO01; family QHBO01; genus CF-167. Next base: position 16,362 of record JBDSIN010000064.1, on the reverse strand, counting down.
GCGTAGCGCCGGGTCAGACGCCCGGTAACGGCTCACTGTTTGTCACGGCCGCCGCGGAGGCCGGGCGCATCGGACGCATGTAGAGGTAGAGCACGGCACCGAGGTAGCCGATCCAGGCGAGCAGCGTGGTCCACTCGGGCGTGGCGGTGTAGCCGAAGATCGCGCGCAGCATCTGGCCGAGCAGGCTGCCGCCGTCATTCGAGTGCGGCAGTACCGTGCTGATGTCGAAGGCGGTGCCGGTCCCGAACCCGATCAGCCCGGCCTCGATGAACTCATGCGTGGCGTGGCTCACCAGCCCGGCGGCGATGAAGACGAGCCCGATCCCCGTCCACCGGAAGAAGGTTGCGAGGTTGAGAACGCGGGCTCCGCGGTAGAAGCCGTAGCCGAGGATCACCGCGACAAGCAGCCCGAGCAGCGCGCCAACGAGCGTGCTAAACGCCCCGGTCTCCGCCTCGCGAGCAGCGGTCATCTGGCCGAGCAGGAAGAGGCTCGTCTCGACTCCCTCCCGGATCACCGCGGTGAAAGCGAGCACCGACAGACCCCACAGGCTGCCCTCGGTGAGCGCGCGGTCGATGCCGCTGTGCAGCTCCCCCCGGATATTGGCCGAGGTCCGGCGCATCCAGAAAAGCATCCAGGTCACCACGACCGCGGCGAGGAGCATGGCGCTCCCCTCGAAATACTGCTCCGCCGGCTCGGTCAGGCCGCCGATGGTCATGAACAGGACCGCGCCGACCGCAACGCTCAGGGCGATGGCGACGCCGGATCCGAACCAGATCCGGCCGAAGTGCCGGGCATTCCCGGTGCGCGCCAGGTAGGCGAGGATGATGCTCACGATGAGCGCCGCCTCGACCCCTTCGCGCAGGCCGGTGAGCAGGCCGGTGGTCAGAAAGCCGACGTCCAAGGGTGCCCTCCGCGGCAGATGCAGGTCTCATGCCGGCGATGCCGGGCAGGTCGGAGCCTAGCCGAGGCACGCGGCTCCGTCAACTGAAACCCTACTGGGAAGGTCGGAATTGGCCGGCGACCGATTCGCCCTGCTTCGGAGGCGTCGCTCTGGGGCTAGAATTCGTGGCGTCCCAATCCGATTCCCAGCGGAGTCCGCATGATCGAATTTGCCCTGACCGATGCCCAGCGCGAGACGCAGCGCACGTCGCGCGCCTTCGCCGAGCGAGAGATCCTGCCGCGCATCCATGAGCTCGACGCCACCTCGACCTACGATCGCTCCCTCTACGAGAAGATGGGGGCCGAAGGCTTCCTGGGCCTGCCGATCCCCGAGCGCTACGGTGGTGCGGGGATGGACTACATCGCCTTTGCGCTCCTGTGCGAGGAGATGGAACGCGCCGACACCGCCTTCCGCGTGGTCCTCTCGGTGCACACCGGTCTCAACTCGCTGACGCTGCTGCAGTGGGCGAACGAGGATCAGAAGCAGCGCTACCTCGTGCCACAGGCGCGCGGCGAGAAACTGGCAAGCTTCGGCCTGACTGAGCCCGGTGTCGGCAGCGATGCGGCCAACCTGACGACCACGGCACGACGGGATGGGGACCGCTACCTGCTCAACGGCAGCAAGATCTGGATCAGCCTGGCCGATACGGCCGACTCCTTCCTGGTCTTCGCCACCGTCGACAAGACGGCGGGATACAAGGGGATCACCGCCTTCATCGTCGAGCGCGGCTTCTCCGGATTCAGCACGGACTCCCTCCACGGAAAGCTCGGCGTGCGAGCCGGCAATACCGGGATCCTGTACTTCACCGACTGCGAGGTGCCGGTCGCCAACCGGGTCGGCGAAGAGGGCGAGGGCTTCACCATCGCCATGAGCGCCATCGACCAGGGCCGCTACACGGTCGCCGCCGGATCGGTCGGCCTGGCGCAGGCCTGTCTGGATGCATCGGTCAAGTACGCCCACGAGCGCAAGGCGTTCGGCGAGGAGATCGGCCGTCACCAGTTAGTCAAGCAGATGCTCGCCAACATGTACGCCGGCATCGAGGCCGGGCGACTGCTCGTCTTCAAGGCCGGCTGGACCAAGAACGCCGGAGCGCGCAGCACCCGCGAGACGAGCCTGGCCAAGTGGTTCACCACGGATCACGCCGTGCAGAGCGCCCTCGACGCGATCCAGATCCACGGAGCCTACGGATACTCGGACGAGTACCCGGTCGAGCGCTACCTGCGCAACAGCAAGGGATCGGTGATCTACGAGGGAACCAGCCAGATTCACACCCTGATGCAGGCCGATTACCTGCTCGGCTACCGCCGCGACCGGCCGCTGCGAATGCCGCAGCCGCCCTTCGAAGGGGAGATGTAAGCGCGACTCGGGTCAGCCAGCCGCGTCGTCCTCATCCATTCCCTCGAGCGGGCGGCGCGGCGAGAGCGACGTTCCGGCGGACGGGGGGACGGAACGCATTCGGACGCCGGGGCGGGGGACGCCGCGCGGCGCAAGCGACAGTGCCGCGAGCAGGGCTGCGGGCAGCAGCACCAGCAGCCCGGCGGTGGCGGGGAGCGTGTACGCGAAGGTAACGGGGTCTGGTCCGGTGAATCGCGGGAAGGGGAGGAATCCGAGCGCGGTGGCCCACCAGAGTCCGGCGCCGGTCAGCGCCGGCACGACCAGGAAGCGGCGCCACCAGCCGCCCTCCACCGCGATCGCTGTTGCCCCACCGGCAAGGCCGCCAAGCGCTCCAACAAGGGAGATGACCACGCCGAGCGGCACCCAGGGCACGCGCCCGACCCAGTAGCCGTCCACCAGTGAGAGGCCGGGGTTATTGAGCACCTCGACCCATGCGTACACGAGCAGGATCGACGGTCCGACGACCATCAGCCAGAGTGACGCGCTGCTCGTCTGGCGCGCCGCGCGGACGATGGGCGCTCGTTCAGGACCGGCCATTAGCGGCACTATACTCGCGGCCATGAGTCGAACCGTCGAGCTGTCGCTCGGCCTGATGCTGCTCGCGATCGGGGTGCTGGTGCTGGCCAGCCAGGCGATCGGTGAATGGGTGTCCGGGCTCGGGATCAGCCGTGAGCTGCTCGCCTGGTGGCCGGTGCTGCTCGTTGCGCTGTCGCTCTTCTTCCTGGTCCCCTCGCTCATCGGTCGACAGGATCCGCGCCTGCGCGCCGGAATGGTGATCCCCGGGGCCTTCCTCGCCGGCGTCGGCGGCACGCTCCTGTACACGAGCATCAACGACCGATGGACGGAGTGGTCGTACCTGTGGACCTCGATCCCGTTCTCGATCGGGTTGGGCCTGTACGCCGCCGGGCTGATCGCCGATCTGCCGGCGTTCAAATGGATCGGGTCGGGGATGGCGATCGGTGCGGGAGTTGCCTACCTCGCGTTCGCCACCGCCTTTGGTGGCGAGGCGTTCCGGGTCGTCGGCGCGGTGGGCATCATCGCCCTGGGGCTGGCGCTCATCGTGGGCGGGCTCGCCGAGCGACTGAGCCGGAAGGGCCCCGCCTAGCTCTCGATCCCGCGTACCCAGCGGTCGAACCAGGCCAGGATCCGCTCCATCCGGTCGATGCGCCGGTCCGGCCGACCGGTGCTCTTCATGCCGTGGTGCTCCTCCGGGTACGTGATCAGCTCGACCTCGCGACCGAGCACGCGCAGAGCGGTGAAGAGCTGCTCGTTGTCGGGCATCGGGCAGTTGCGGTCCTCTTCGGCCTGCAGCATCAGCAGCGGGGTGGTGATGCTGCTCACCTTGCTGATCGGCGAGGTGGACCAGAGCTGCTCCATCCCCTCGCGGGAGAGCGGATCGCCGAGCTTCGCGCGGCGGTTGTAGTGCACCCCGAAGTACGAGTTGCCCCAGGCCGAGACCTGGTTGGCGACGCCGTTTTCGGCAACGGCGCCCCCGAAGCGATCGGTGGCGCCGACCAGCCACTGGGTCAGGTAGCCGCCGTACGAGAGCCCCATCACGCCAAGCCGCTGCGGGTCAGCCAGCCCGAGGGCGATGACGTGGTCGATAGCGGCCAGGGCGTCGGCGGCGTCGGCGTCGCCCCAGCGCCCGTCGAGGGCGCGAATCCAGTCTGACCCGAACGTGTTCGAGCCGCGGATGTTCGGCATCAGCACCCGGTAGCCGTGACCGGTGAGCATGGTGGAGTCCATCGTGCCGCCCGGCGCCCAGCCACCCGTCGGGCCGCCGTGGATGTGCAGGATGGTGGGGAGCGGCTCGTCGCCCGCGTCCGCCGGTGATGCCAGCCATGCCTGCATCCGTCCGCCCGGCCCGTCGATCCACAGCTCGTCCCAGCGGGGGAGCGGGAATCGGTTCTGCCAGCCCGCCCCATTGCGGGTGAGTGCTCGCACGCGCCCGACCGACTTGTGGCCGCCTTCGACCGCGTAGATCTCGGCCGCGTGCCGGTCGTTGCCGGCGGCCAGCGCCACGCGTCCCGCGCCGGTTGCCAGAGCAGCGCCGACCAGGCGTCCCGCAGGGACCAGGCTCGCTGCCGCTCCGGCCAGCGTGACACGGTACGGTACGTTGCGTCCTTCTGACGCGACGATCACCGCCAGGGTGTTGTCGTCGATCCAGAGAGGGCCCGGGGCGTCATCGGTCTGCACCATATCGGCCCATGCGTCACAGCCGACGGATCGGTCCAGCTCGGCGGTGAGTGGCCGCGGCGCGCCACCATCGACCGGCGCCACCCACAGCCCGGCCAGCACATGATCCGGGGGGTCCTCCACATCGGTGCCGATGAACGCCAGCTGCCGGCCGTCCGGCGAGATGGCCGGGCGCTCGGCGTCGCCGGCCAAGCTCGCCAACTCGCGTACCTCGCCGCCATCGGCCGCGACGCGGAAGAGCTGGCTGCGGGGCGAGATGTTCCAGTCCAGCCCCACGTCTGCGGCGAACGCCAGCCACGTTCCATCAGGCGACCAGCACGGTGTCGCCACGTCGTAGTCGCCCGACGTCAGTTGGCGAGGTCGCGCCCCGTCGCGTGCCGCCACGAACAGGTGCGCGCGCCGCGACAGGTGGCCGGACTCGTCGTCGCGGAAGTCGGTGCGGGTGATGCGGCGTGCCCGCAGCGCCTTTCCCTTCACCTCCGGACCGATCGCGAAGCGGTGCTCGCCGGCCTGCGCGGTGAACGCCAAGAGCTTCCCATCGGGGCTCCAGCGCGGCGATGCGGCGCCGTGCGGCATGCGGGTCACCTGACGCGGCGGCCCCGCAGCGAGTGGCTGGATCCAGATCTGCGCCGCACCGGTGGCGCCGCCCGCCGGACCACGGACGAAGGCGACCCGGCGCCCGTCCGGGGAGATCGCCGGCGAGCCGTCCCGGGTCGATCCATCGGTCAGTCGCCTCGCGGCGCCTCCCGACCAGCCGACCGTCCACAAATGCGAGCGGTAGTGGCCGTCGACCACCGTCCGGCGTGCATAGACGACCAGGCTGCCGTCCGGCGACAGGTCAAGCGATTCGATGGCGGACTGGGCGGAGACCAGCGCGCGGCCGGTCGGCTGAACACTTGGCATGCTTCCGAGCATAGACGACGCGCCGGATTTGCTGGACTCCCCCGAACTCGTGTGCCATCCTCCTGCCGTCCCGCTTTCGATCACGGCTCCAAGGAGATTCGCATGCGTTCGTCCCGATCCGTCCTCCTGCCGGCGCTCGCCGCGCTCAGCATCATCGTGGCTGCCTGTACATCGACGTCACCGTCGGGATCAGCGACCCCGTCCGGGAGCGAAGAGCCGGTCACGGGTGGCACGGTGCGTATCGGGATCGGCGGTTTTCCCGACAGCCTGAATCCCGGCAATGGGCTCCTGACCGAGGCGTACACCCTGTACGAGCTCGTCTACGACACGCCCATCGGCCTGACCCCCGAGGGCGACTTTGTCCCGGAGCTGGCGAAGAACTGGTCGGTGAGCGATGACGGGCTGACCTGGAGCGTCGAGCTGATCGACAACGCGGTGTTCCATGACGGGACCCCGCTAACCGCGGAAGACCTGAAGTACTCGCTCGAGCTGTACCGTGACACACCTGAGTTCCCGTATCAGCCTGCCTACCCCGATGTGTTCACCGACATCGCGGTGGTGGATGCCACCCATCTGACCATCACCCTCGAGGACGCGATCGGGAATTTCGAGTCGCGGATGGTCTTCATGTACGTGCTGCCCAAGCACATCTGGGAGCAGGTCGAGGATCCGGTCGCATTCCAGAACGAGGAGATGATCGGCTCCGGGGCCTTCAAGTTCGTCGAGAGCGAGCAGGGGCAGTTCACGCGCCTGGCCGCCAACAAGGACTGGTGGGCCGGGGCGCCGAACGTCGATGAGGTCATCTTCCAGACCTACGACAACGCCGACGCTCGCGTCGCGGCGCTCGTCAACGGCGATATCGACATGATCACCGAGTTCCCGAACACCGCGGTCGCGGCGCTGCGCAACGCCGAGAACGTCGAGGTGGTCGTTGCCGACCCGGTCAGCGGCAGTCTGAGCGACATCATCCCCAACATCGTGGAGCCGGAGAACTGCCCGGTCGATGAGGGCGGCGTGTGCAGTGGCCACCCAGCCCTGCTTGACGTCCAGGTCCGCCGGGCGCTGGCGACAGCGATGGACAAGCAGCAGATCATCGACGTGGTCCTGCTCGGCCTCGGCTCACCGGGGCTCTCGATGGTGCCACGCGGCCTGGGCGACTTCTTCGCCTCGGATGTGAGCGACTACCCGTACGATCCGGCCGCCGCGAACGGGCTGCTGGATGCGGCCGGCTACGTGGACAGCGACGGCGACGGGATCCGCGAGTGCCTGGCCGACCAGGAGTGCCCGACCGGCGACCTGACCTTCCGTTTCAATTACCCCGACGACAGCGACAGCAGCCCGCGCGTGGCGGACATGCTCAAGGCGATGTGGAACGAGATCGGCATCAAGATCGAGATCCAGGCCCTGGACCCCGACACGCTGACCAGCGTCTGCTGTCCCACGTTCGACTTCGACCTGATCCTGTGGGGCTGGGGATCCGATCCCGATCCGGCCTTCCTGCTTGGTGTCGCACTCTGCGACGAGATCCCCTTCGGCTTCAGCGAGACCGGTTACTGCAATCCCGACTATGACGAGCTGTACGCCCGGCAGGGCGTCGAGCCGGACCACGCCGCGAGGGTGGCAATCGTCCACGAGATGCAGCAGATCCTGGTGGATGACGTCGTGTACATCATCCCGTACTACGAGGGCAGCACCCAGGCCTATCGGTCCGACCGGTTCACCGGCTGGGTGACGGGACCGACCACCATCGGGCTCGAGGACCCGAGTTCGCTCGCAGTCATCTCCAAGGTCCAGTAGCACCAGGCGCGGAACCGCGCGGATGATCGGCGGGGCACACCGCCCCGCCGATCTGGTTCTGTCCGGAGGTACAGCGTGAAGGGACGGGCCGCCTACCTGGCATCCAGGATCGGCTGGGCGCTGCTCACCATTTTCGTGGTGGCCACCTTCAACTTCCTGCTCTTCCGCATCCTGCCCGGCGACCCGGCGCGAAACGTCAGCAAGGACCCGCGGCTGACGCCGGCCACGGTGGCGGCCCTGACCGTGCGCTTCGGCCTCGATAAGCCGGTCCTCATCAATACCGAGAGCGGGAACCCGTTCGATTCGCAGTACTTCATCTACCTCGGTTCGCTGACCCGCGGCGATCTCGGGATCAGCTACGCCTTTCGAGATCGGTCCGTGGGGGAGTTGCTCGGCGGCGCGCTGGTCAACACGCTGTGGCTGATCCTGCCGGCGCAGATCCTCTCGATCGGGCTGGGCATGCTGTTGGGCCTGCTGGCCGCCTGGCGACGCGGCCGCTCGCTCGATGTGGCAGCGCTCACCTTCAGCCTCTTCATGTGGTCGCTGCCGACCTTCTTCCTCGGGATCATCCTGCTGTTTGCAGGTTCGTCGTGGTTCGGCCTGCCCACCGCCGGCCGGATCACTGTCGGTGCCGAGTTCGGCTCGTACTGGGAGGAGCTGGCCGATATCGGGCGTCATCTGCTGATGCCCACCCTGGCCTTCACCCTCGTGCTGCTCGGCGAGTACATGCTGATCATGCGCAGCAGCGTGATCGAGGTGTTCAGCGAGGACTACATCCTCACCGCCAAGGCCAAGGGGCTGACCACCTTCCAGATCATCCGCGACCATGCCCTCCGCAACGCCATGCTGCCGATGGTGACCCTGATCGCCATCAACCTGGGCTTCACCGTGTCGGGTGCCATCCAGATCGAGTCGGTCTTTTCCTGGCCCGGCCTTGGTTCACTGACGGTGAGTGCGGTGCGCGACCGCGACTACCCCGTCCTGCAGGGTGCCTTCCTGCTGCTCGCCATCGCCGTGGTGATCGCCAACCTGCTGGCAGACCTGGTCTACGGATGGCTCGACCCACGGGTGTCGGAGGCGTGACCTGATGGCAGCGCTGATCGAGGTCGCAAGCCCGCACTCGGCTCCCACGGCACCGCCACGCCACGCCATCAGGATCCTCCTGCGGAGTCCGATGGGGGCCATCGGCGCAGCGATGCTGCTTCTCGCGGTGGTGGTCGCTGTCGCCGCGCCACTCATCGCTCCGTACGACCCGTACGAGACGGTGCACGTCACGATCGACGACATCTACCAGAAGCCGTCGCTGGCCCACCTACTGGGGACCGACGACGCCGGAAAGGACGTGCTCTCTGGGCTGATCTATGGCGCGCGCGTCTCCCTGCTGGTCGGCTTTTCGGCTGCCTCGATCGCGCTGCTGATCGGCGGGCTCATCGGGATCGTGGCGGGTTATCGCGGCGGCCGCATCGGATCGGCGCTGATGCGGATCACCGACTTCTTCCTGGTGATCCCCGATCTCGCGCTGTCGATCGTGATCGTCGCGATCGCCGGCCAGAGCCTCACCAACATCATCCTGGTCATCGGCGCCCTTGGCTGGACCACGACCGCCCGGCTGGTCCGCTCCCAGACCCTGTCGGTGCGCGAACGGAAGTTCGTGCTGCGCGCCCGGGCGATCGGCGCCGGAGACCGGCACATCCTGCGGCATCACGTCCTCCCGCTGGTGCTGCCGCTGATGCTGGCCAACATGGTGCTGGTCATCAGCCTGGCGATCCTGGCCGAATCGACGCTCTCCTTCATCGGTCTCGGGGATCCGACCGTCATCAGCTGGGGGCAGATGCTGAACTTCGCGTTCGGTCGCGGCGCGGTCTCGGCGGGGGCATGGTGGGCGCTGCTGACGCCCGGCTTCGCCATCGTGTGGGTCGTGCTGGGCACCACGCTGCTCGGCACCGCGCTGGAGGAGGCGCTCAACCCGCGCCTGAAGCGTCATCACCTTGAGAAGGACCGATCGCTGGCAATTCCTCCACGCCCGGCTGGAGACGTCGCGGTGGTGGCTCCGGTCCGCGATCCGAGTGGGCCGATCCTCCAGGTGCGTGGCCTGGCGATTGAATTCGAATCGCCGAGCGGGCCGTTGCGCGCCGTCGACGGGGTCAGCTTCGACCTTCGGCGTGGCGAGACGATCGGCCTGGTGGGGGAGTCGGGGAGCGGCAAGACGACCGCCATGCTGGGCATGATGCGCCTGCTGGCGCCGGGCGGTCGGGTGGTCGGGGGACGCGTACTCCTCGACGGCGAGGACCTGATGACGCTTCCAGACGCCGAGCTGCGCGCGGTCCGATGGTCGCGGATCTCGGTCGTCTTCCAGGGGGCGATGAATGCGCTCAATCCGGTCCGCACCGTCGGCGACCAGGTCGCCGAGGCGATCAGGGTGCACGAACCGGAGGTCGGTCGTGCCGGGGCCCGGGTGCGGGCCGAGGAGCTGCTCGAGCGAGTGGGGATCGGTCGCCGGCGAGCCGACGATCATCCACACGCCTATTCCGGCGGCATGCGCCAGCGCGCGATGATCGCGCTTGCCCTGGCCTGCCGGCCCGATGTCATCGTGGCCGACGAGCCGGCCACCGCCCTCGACGTCATGGTCCAGGCGCAGATCATGGAGCTCCTCGCCAGCCTCGGCCGCGAGATGGGGATGGGCACCATCCTGGTGACCCACGACCTCGGCGTTGTCGCGGCCAGCTGCGACCGGGTGCTGGTCATGTACGGCGGGCGGATCGCCGAGGAGGGGCCAACCACGAGGCTGTTCACCGATCCACAGCATCCCTACGCACAGATGCTGCTCGCCTCCTTCCCCGATCTTGCCGCTCCCGACCGCGAACTGCGCGGCATCCCTGGGACACCGCCTCGTCTGGATGCGATGCCGCCCGGATGCTCGTTTGCCCCGCGCTGCCCGGCGGCCTTCGACCGCTGCCGCATCGAGCGCCCCGATGACTACCGCCTGGCCGAGGGACGTCGCGCAGCCTGCTTCCTGCTCGATCCGAAGGGGTCGCATCGTGGCTGAGCAGCGGTCCGCCGGCGAGCCCGTTCTCGTTGCCGAGAATCTCGTCAAGCACTTCCCACCGCGCGTGTCTCTGGGTGACCTGATCCGCCGTCGAACGGTGCCACCGATCGAGGCGGTGGCCGGGGTCAGTTTCAGCGTCGCTCCGGGTGAGGTACTTGCGCTCGTCGGCGAGTCGGGCTGCGGCAAGACGACCACCGCGAACATGGTGATGGGGCTGCTGATCCCGACCGCGGGTCGCGTACTGATGGCCGGCCAGGACGTCGGCAGCCTGTCGCGCGCAGACCTTGGGAGGATGCGGCGCGAGGTCCAGATGATCTTCCAGGACCCCTACGAGTCCCTGAATCCGCGCATGACGATCGCCGATATCGTGGCCGAGCCGCTGCGCGTCCACCGCGAGTCCGGTTCGCCGACCGACGAGGCCGAGCAGGTGCGGACGGCACTCTCCCAGGCGGGCATGACGCCGCCGGAGGCGTACCTGAAGCGGTACCCGTCCGAGCTGTCGGGCGGGCAGCGCCAGCGCGTGGTGATCGCCGCCGCACTCGTGCTTCGGCCGAGCGTCCTCGTTGCGGATGAGCCGGTCAGCATGCTCGACGTGAGTATCCGGGCAGAGATCCTCAACCTGCTCCGCTGGCTGGCCGACGACCAGGGGATCGCGGTGCTGATGATCACCCACGACCTGGCCACGGTCGCCGCGTACGCCGATCGGATGGCGGTCATGTACCTGGGTCGCATCGTCGAGAGCGGCCCGACCCGCGAGGTCCTGGCCGCTCCGGAGCATCCATACACACGCGCGCTGCTATCGGTGGTTCCCACCCTCGACCCGAGCGGACGCCCCCCGCGCCAGGTGCTGACCGGCGAGACGCCCGATCCATCGCGCATCCCGTCGGGCTGTCGCTTCCACCCGCGCTGCCCGGTCGCGTTCGACCGCTGCCCGATCACCGATCCGCAGCTGCTCCAGTTGGGCGACGGCCGGGCCGCGGCCTGTCTGCTGGTCGAGGATCGCCTCGCCGGACGGGATGGGCCGACCCGCTAGCGGTCCCCTTCGCGGCGGTCCGCGGAGTCAGGAGACGAAGAGGAGCGGGGTCACCGCGGCGGCGATGGCACAGCCGACCAGCGCGGGGATGCCGGCACGCGTCAGCCTGGTAGGCCGACCCGCAAGCAGGGGAGCGACCAGCGACGCGCCAGCCGCGCCGGCCAGGCCCGCGACGGCTCCCGCCAGCGCATGGACCACGGTCGGCGAGGCGGCTTCGACCTGCCGCTCGCCTGCGAGCGCTGCTCCGATCAGCACGACCACCACGCCTGCGAAGAGCGCCGCGGCCAGGGTGCCCGCGAAGGCGCGCAGTCGCCCGATCTGCGTCCCTCCGACCGCGGCCGCGCCACCGGCAACCGCCAGCGCGACGAGCCAGGTGCCGGCCAGTGCGGCGTCCCGTCCCGTCGGTGGCGCGAGCCAGAACCAGGCGAGGGTCACCATCGGCGCAGTCAGCATTCCGAGGGCCGCCACCCAGGTGAGGGGCCTCGTCCAGTCCTCCGGATCCTCCGGCGGAACCACCGTTCCGAGTCGCACGCTCACCGGCACGAGGTCGTCAGGATCGGGCCGATCCGTCACGCGGGAATCGCCTGACCCTGCTCCCGCAGCCTGGGCGTGGGTGTGAGCCGCAGGCCGAGCACCCGCCCGCCGAGCTCGTGCACCATCCGTCCGGAGGCTGCACGCAAGGCGGGTTCGTCCGTCTCGATCGCCAACGAGGCCAGCGCCTGCAGCGCGACCAGGGCCTGCGGGGTCTGCAGGTCGTCGTCCATGGCGGCCAGGAAGCGTGCGCGGTGCTCCGCAACGAACGGTGGAAGCGAGGCCGGGTCGACTCCCTCAACTCCGAGTGGCTCGATCTCCAGCGCAAGGGCGCAGGCGTCTTGGAGGCGCGCCGCATCGACCGCAGACGCTTCGAGGTCGGCCATCCGGAACTCCACCTCGCTGCGGTAGTGGTGGCTCAGCAGGTAGTACCGGATGGCGTCGCCGCTGAACGAGCGCAGCAGGTCGCGCACCAGCACCAGGTTGCCGAGCGACTTGCTCATCTTCTCGTCGGCGTAGCGGAGCATGCCGCTGTGCATCCACCAGCCGACGAACGGGCGCTCGCCGCTCGACCCTTCGCTCTGCGCTATCTCCGACTCGTGGTGCGGGAACGCCAGGTCGGCGCCGCCGCCGTGGATCTCGAATCGGGTGCCGAGGTAGGCGGTGCTCATCGCCGAGCACTCGATGTGCCAGCCGGGTCGTCCCGCTCCCCACGGGGATTCCCAGGACGGCTCGTCGGGGAGCGAGGGCTGCCACAGTACGAAGTCGAGCGGATGCCGTTTGCCGGGCAGCTCCGGCCGGTTGCCGCGCTCGTTGGCGACCGGCAGCATCTCCGACTGCGCCAGCTTCGACAGCTCCCCGTAGGACGGCCACGAGTCGATCGCGAAGTAGACAAAGCCATGGCTGGCGTAGGCATGCCCCCGATCGAGCAGCCGGCCGATCATCTCGAGCATCGGGCCGATGTGTTGCGTGGCCCGCGGGAAGTGGTCCGGCGGCAGCCAGTTGAGGGCCGCCATCTCGTCGAGAAAGGTGGCCACGTGGCGGTTGCCGAGGGCCAGGTAGTCCTCGCCGCTCTCGCGCGCCTTGCGCAACATGTCGTCGTCGACATCGGTCAGGTTCTGGACGTAAACCACCTGGTGGCCAAGGTACTCCAGGTACCGATACAGGACGTCGAAGCTCACGTATGTGAAGGCGTGTCCCAGGTGGCCCGTGTCGTACGGCGTGACTCCGCACACGTACAAACCAACGGGGCCGGATCCGAGGGGTGAAAACGGGACGAGCTCGCCGCGGCGAGCATCGAAGAGGCGCAGGGTCACGGCCGGATTCTAGGCGGGAAGGGCCCTCGTCGCGCGATGGCGCTCGACGGCTAGAATCTGCTTACCGACCGATGGTGGTCTGCTGCCCGTCAATTGCATCGGAGCTCACCCATGTGGGAAGTCCTGCGCTGGTTTTCCGTCTTCGTTATCGCGGTCCTGGTGATGGTCGCCGGGCTCTACTGGATCCTGGGCAAGCCGCTTCCGATCCCGAGCCTGTTCTAGGCCGCTATCAGAGCCCCGGCTTGGTGCTCATCAGGAAGCCGATCATGCCCGTCGCCGCCGCCATGGTGTAGGCCAGATAGCGCTGCTGGCGTGCGCGCTTCCGCCATGTCGCGTCGTTGTCGGCCGCACCCAGGCGCAGCAATCGGCGCAGGTTCGGCCGCGAGATGAAGGCGGCCGCCAACAGGTTGAGACCGTAGATCGTCAGCGCTGCGAGCAGCCACGGCTGCGACAGCAGCTCCGTTCCCAACAGGGCCACCAGCCCCGCCCCGGTGAGGGCCAGTCCCACCGCGATCACGACACTGCCGGTCCCCTGCATCGCCATCAGTGCGCGCGCCACGCTGCCGGGTCGCCGGTCGGCCGTGTCCGACCGGAGCAGGAATGGCAGGATCAAGCTTGGGGCGAGCAGCGACACCGCCAGGGTGACGTGGATCGCCAGCAGCAGCGGGAACCAGCTCAAAACCGGCTTCCTTCTTGGGGACGGGTGGACCCTGGCGGGCGTGGCATGATGCCCGCCCATGCGACTCGGCCGCTACCTTACCCTGCTCCGCCGCAACCGCGCCTTTGCCCGGCTATTCGGTGCCCAGCTCGTCAGCTTTGCGGGTGACTGGTTCGCCACGGTGGCGCTCCTCGGGCTGGCGCTGGAGCTGACCGGCTCGCCGAGCATCGCCGCCGGGGTGCTGGTGGTGCAGACCGGCGCATTCGCGCTCGCCTCCCCCGTGGCCGGGGTGATCGCCGACCGCTACGACCGGCGTCGCCTGATGGTCGTGGCGGACCTCGCCCGCGTGCCGGTGGCGCTCGCCTTCCTGCTGGCTCGCAGTCCCGACACCCTGTGGATCGCCTTTGTCGCGGCGGCGGGCCTCTCCCTGGGGGCGGCGATTTTCGAGCCGACCAGCTCGGCGTCGCTGCCGAACCTCGTCGACGACGACGACCTGGCCGATGCCAACGTGCTGAGCGGCTCAACCTGGGGCGTGATGCTGGCGGTCGGGGCGGCACTCGGCGGCATCGTGGCTGCCACGCTCGGTCGCGACGTGGCGTTCATCGTCAACGCCGCCTCCTTCGCGCTCTCCGCGTGGCTGATCGTGGGCATCGCCCGGCCCTTCTCCCGCCCGCGGCCGGCTCCCGGCGAGACGGGGCACCTCGATCCCGGCAGCGCCGACCTGCGCGGGATCGTCGACTCGGTCCGGGTCGTGGTCCGGTTCGCCCGCGGCAACCGCCTGCTCGCGGCGCTGCTCCTCTCCAAGACGACCTTCGGGGTCGGCACCGGAGTGATCGTGATGCTGGCCATTTACGGGCGAGAGGTCTTCCACGCTGGCGACGCGGGCATCGGCATCCTCTTTGCCGCGCGCGGCCTGGGCGCACTCACCGGTCCGTTCCTGGTGCGATCGATCGTCGGATTCAGCGAGCGTGGCCTGATTCTGGGGATCGCCGGCTCGTTCGCGGCCTTCGCGGTCTGCTACGGGCTGCTGCCGTTCGCGCCGACCCTGTTGATCGCGGCGATCGCGGTCTTTGGCGGGCACCTCGGTGGCGGTGCGCAGTGGACGCTCTCGTCATACGGACTGCAGCGTGCCGTTCCGGATGCGATCCGCGGCCGGGTCTTCTCCTTCGACTACGGGCTGGTGACGCTGATGATCACGCTGAGCACCCTGGCCGCCGGCCTCCTGGCCGAGCGGCTCACTCCCGCGGTCACCACCTGGATCATCGTCGGAGCTGCGGCCGTCGCCGCGATCGGCTGGATCATCTTCTCGGCTCCGGTCTGGCGTCGGCGAGACTAGGATCGCGCCATGCGCTTCTTCGACGCCGATGCGATCGCTGCTGCCGTCCCGGTCGGGGAACTGCTCGACGCCGTGGAGGCCGCCTACCGGGACGTGGCGGCGGGGCGGGACCGCTCCCCGGTGCGCAGTCGTGTGGCGCTGCCGCACGGTGACCTGCTGCTGATGCCCGGGGTGCGCGAGGGCGGGGCGGGCTCATCGGTCAAGCTGGTGACGGTCATGCCCGACAACCCGGAAAGCGGCCTGCCGACCATCCAGGCGGTCGTTGTCTGGTTCGACGCCACGACCGGCGAGCCGCTGGCGGTGCTCGAGGGCAAGGCACTGACCGCCATGCGCACCGGCGCTGCGTCAGGGGTCTCTGCCCGGCTCATGTCCAGGACCGATGCCACGGTCCTCGCCCTGCTGGGTGTCGGTGCCCAGGCCGCCTGGCAGGTGCGCGCGGTGCTCGCCGCCCGACCGATTCGCGAGCTGCGGGTCTTCGCCCGTAGACAGGCGCCACGCGAGGCGTTCGCCTCGGCCATGGCCTATGAGCTTGGCTCGGGGGTGCAGGTGCGTGCCTGCGCGAGCGCTGAAGAAGCGGTGCGTGACGCGGACATCATTTGCTCGGCCACCACGTCTGCCGAGCCGGTCTTCGATGCCGCGTGGATCGCACCCGGCGCCCACGTCAGCGGTGTCGGCGCCTACCGGCTCGATATGCGCGAGCTGCCCGCGGCCCTCTTCGCCCGCGCCTCGCTGGTGGCGGTCGATTCGCGTGAGGCGGCGCTCGAAGAGGCGGGCGACCTGGTGGCAGCGCTGGAAGCCGGGCTGCTGGCGCCCGATGGGTACGTCGAGATCGGCAGTCTGCCGGCCGACTGGGCGCAGCGGCGCGACCCGGACGCGATCACCGTCTTCAAGAGCGTTGGCCTGGCGATCCAGGACGTGGCGGCGGCCGAGGTGGCCACGCGGCGACTGCTGGCAGACTGACGCCAACCAGCGCGCTGAGTGTGCGGCGCGGCCCGCAACCGCGGGCCGCAACCTCGGCCCGTTCGTTCGGTCCACCACGCGGCCGGCAGGACGCGCTACTTCTCAGTTGCGGAGGCTTACGGCAGGCAGGCGCGCTCGCCAGCTCCCGCGGCAGCGTATTTCTCACCAGCTGCGGGCAATGCGCTCGGAACGCTCCCCGACCGCCGCTTCGATGGAGTTCGTCTCCGGGGGTGAGAAGTACGGGCTCCACC